>JBILTH010000049.1:0-7064 GCA_044371635.1 Rickettsiales bacterium | reverse complement strand
CACAATATATTGAATATGTGGCTAAAAATAACTAAAATTTATACCAAAAATGGCAAATAAAGAAAAATATAATTTGGGATGCGACAATGCCATTATCTATGGTAAAAATCATATTAAAAAATATAAATATATTTGGTATAAAATCTTTTTAGCAGTTATTTAAAAAAAAGATTATCAAGATTTAACCTCATTAACCGATGAAAAATTTATCTTGCCTATAAATTTATCTTGCATTTAAAAAAAAGTTAGTTTAGATTTGAAAAAAACAAGATTTATATAAAATTTTGCTAAAAAATAATCGAAAGGAAATATTTTTTTTAAAATTGTGTAGAGCCAAAATTAATTTTCCAATATCTTCAATATTTCTTTTTTTGCATTCTCAAGTTCATTATAAGAAAGCGGAACCAAGCCTTTTTGCAACAAATAACCATCTTTACCTAAAGTATGATGACTAATAATTTCTTGAATAAATTCTTTTATGCTTGGTGTAGAATTAAGTTGATTAATTTTGGCATAAATAAACAAAGGTCGAGATATTTGATAAGTTTTATTAGTAATGTTTTCAAAAGTTGGTTTTACTTGATTAATATCAACAGGTTGCAATAGGTGTTTATTTTCTTCTAAAAAACTAAAACCAAAAATACCAAAAGCATTGTGATTATTAAGCAGTTTTTGTACAATCAAATTATCATTTTCACCAGCTTCAATAAAAATGCCGTCAGTTCTTATTTGGCGACATTTTTTCTGCCTTTTTTGTTTATCTGGATAATATTTTATGAATGCTTCATTTTTTAAACAAAAATCTTCTAAAATCAATTCAACAAAAGAATCTCTCGTACCAGAAGTGGCGGGTGGGCCATATATAACAATTGGTAAATTTGGCAAGTTTTTATTGATTTGTTGCCAATTTTTGTAGGGGTTAGAAATAATTTTTAGCCCCTCAGAACTAATGATGTTGCTCGCTAAAGCTAAAAATAAATCTTGTTTAGACAGAGAAAAAACAGAAGAATGTATAGTGTTAGCAACCACAATACCATCGTAACCAAGCTTAATTTCAACGAAATTAACATTGTTTTTTTGGCATCTTTCTATTTCGCTTGCAGAAATAACTCTAGAAGCATTAGTGAAATCTGGAAAATTATAACCAACCCCTTCGCAAAAAACCTTAAAACCACCACCAGTACCAACCGCCTCAACCACAGGTGTTTTAAAGCCAGTTTCTCTACCAAAAGTTTCGGCAACAGAAGCAATAAAAGGATAAACGGTAGAAGATCCTGTTATATGTAGACGATCTCTTTTATGCTGATTATGAAAATAATTTTTTACTCCCAAATTTTGCTCAAAGTTTTTTTTGACATTTGCAAAACTTGAATTTATTAAAAAATTATAAATAAACAAAAAAGAAATAAAACATAGTAAAAACCTCATAAACATGCAAAAAAAATATATATTTATAACACAAGCAACATGTTTACGAATGCAACAAATAGTATAAATCTTAATTTAATAAAAATAAAAAGTCAATACTTATTGATTTTATGAAATAGAAAATTTAAAATTATCAAAAGAGCGATTTTTTAACACAATAATTTCGAATCATGTCTTCTATTTCTATATTTTTCTATATTATTTCTGCTAGTCTATTTATCTTGTCTATTTACGGCTTATCTTCGCAAAAAACCGCTAAAATTGGCAATATTTTTGGCATTGTTGCCATGATGGTTGCCATTATCAATAGTTTGTTTTTGCCAAATATTCAACACAATAAAATATTAATTATTCTAGCAATCGCAATAGGTGGAGGCATTGGTTATATAGTGGCAAAAAAAGTTAAAATGACTGCCATGCCACAATTAGTTGCAGGTTTTCATTCTTTAGTTGGCTTGGCGGCGGTGCTAATTGCAATTGCCGCTCTCTTTTTGCCTGTTGAATTTGGCATCAATATTTTAGGTGCAGAAACTATTGTTTTAAAATTTGGTAGCAAAATAGAAATGTTGCTTGGTGCCATTATTGGTGGTATCACATTTAGTGGTTCAATTATTGCCTTCTTAAAATTAAATGGAAATCTCACTAAACAAATTATCATTTTTCAAAATAAAAAACACAAATCTACCTTTTATTGTTTTTATTTATGCTTTATTTTAGCTATCTTTACTTTTTTAATTTTCAGTCATTCCAAAATATCTTTTCTTTTTATCGCTCTTGCATCTATATTTTTTGGTATTGGCTTAATTGCTCCAATTGGAGGTGCCGATATGCCCGTGGTTGTTTCTATGTTAAATTCTTATTCTGGCTTTGCCACTAGTGGCATTGGCTTCACTCTTAACAACCCCATATTAGTTATCACAGGGGCATTAGTTGGAGCAAGTGGTGCTATTTTAAGCTATATTATGTGCAAAGCAATGAATCGTTCAATTTTTAATGTCATTTTTGCTTTTACACAACAAAATATTAGCAACAACAATCTGCAAAATCAACAAAATCAAGTCATTAATTATGCCAATCCCGAAGATGTAGCTTTTATCGCCAACAATAGCTCTTCTTTAATTATTGTGCCAGGTTATGGCATGGCGGTTGCTTGCGCTCAACATGCGGTTGCCGAAATCACTAATTTACTTATTGATTCTGGTATAAGTGTGAAGTTTGCCATTCATCCTGTGGCGGGCAGAATGCCAGGACATATGAATGTTTTGTTGGCAGAAGCTGGCATTGACTATGAAAAAGTATTTGAATTAGAAGAAGTAAACCCGCAATTCAAAACAACAGATGTTGTTTTGGTTATTGGTGCTAACGATGTAACTAATCCAGCGGCTAAATATGATAAACAAAGCCCCATTTACGGCATGCCAATTTTAGAAGTAAGCCAAGCAAAAACAGTATTTTTCATTAAACGATCTTTATCTTCTGGCTATGCTGGAGTTGATAACGAATTATTTTTTCAAAAAAACACTTTTATGGTTTTAGGTGATGCCAAGAAAATTGCCGAAGAAATAGCAAAAAATCTTAAAACATGACTATCAATAAAATGTGGGGAGGTAGATTTAACCAAGCCCCAGACCAACTAATGCAAGAAATAAATCAATCAATCAGTTTCGATCAGCTACTATATAAACAAGATATCCTTGGCTCTATTGCTCATTGCCAAATGCTTGCCAAAACCAACATTATCAATCAAGATGAAGCTGAAAAAATTATTGCAGGGCTTTTACAAATTAAGCAAGAAATAGAAGAAAATAAATTTGAATTTCAAATTGCTCTTGAAGATATTCACATGAATATTGAAAACAGACTCTCTCAACTTATTGGAGATATTGCAGGCAAGCTACACACAGCAAGATCGAGAAATGATCAAGTTGCTCTTGATTTTCGCTTATTTGTTCGAGACAATATTTATGATATAAAACATTTACTAATTATATTACAAGAAAATTTATTAAACCAAGCCAACAAAAACCTAAAAGTTATTATGCCTGGCTTTACTCATCTGCAACTAGCACAGCCTGTATTATTTTCACATCATCTTTTGGCTTATTTTGAAATGTTTAAACGCGATATTTCTAGGCTTTGCGATCTTCATAACAGATTAAATCAATGCCCTCTTGGTTCTTGTGCTTTGGCGGGCACTTCTTTTCCTATTGATAGACATTTCGTAGCAACTCAACTAAAATTCGATTCTCCAACTAATAATTCAATGGATAGCGTTTCTGATCGCGATTTTGCTTGCGAATTTTTATTCTGTTTAAGTCTTATAGCCAATCATCTATCTCGTTTTGCCGAAGAAATTATTATTTGGATGAGTAAAGGTTTTAAATTTATTAACTTATCTGATAAATTCACTTCTGGTAGCTCTATTATGCCACAAAAAAAAAATCCAGATGCAGCCGAATTAATTCGCGGTAAAAATGGTCGCATTACTTCTGCTTTATTTTCTTTACTCACTACTTTAAAAGCCTTGCCACTTACCTATTCTAAAGATATGCAAGAAGATAAAGAACCAGTTTTTGATGCAACTTATCAAACTAAACTCATTATCAAAACAATGTCAGTAATGCTTGCTGATATTTCGGTTAATAAAGAAAATATGCTAAACATGGCATCTGCCGACTATTCTTGTGCCACTGATTTAGCAGATTGGTTAGTAAAAAATCTTCAATTTCCTTTTCGTAAAAGCCACCATATCACTGGTGCCATAGTTAAAATGGCAGAACAACAAAATTCACCATTACATTTATTAAGTCTTGCACAAATGCAAACAATTTGCCCCGAAATTAATGAAGAAATATTCACTTGTTTGCAAGTTGAAAATTCGGTCAATTCCAAAAATAGTTATGGTGGAACTTCAATTAGTAGTGTCAAACAACAATTACAATTAGCAGAACAATATTTGCAAAATCTCAAATGTTAGCAAAAATTATTTTAATTTTACTATTATTAAACAGTTGTGGCAGAAAATCACCTCTAGAACCACCACCAAACTATAAAAGGCCAAACTTTGATCGCTATATCGAATAAAACCTATGCTTTCTTTTTTAGAATTATTCAACAAAATCATAAGCTATAATCAAAATAGCGATCGCATTTTAATTCAAAAAGCTTATGTTTTAGCCAAACATTCTCATGGCAATCAAAAAAGACATTCTGGCGATCCTTATTTTGCCCATCCTGTTGCTGTTGCCGAAATTGTTATTTCTTTAAAATTAGACGATCAATCAATTATCACAGCTCTTTTGCATGATGTAGTAGAAGATACCGAGGTTAGTTTAGTAGAAATAAAAGAAAATTTTGGAAATGAAATTGCAAGTTTAGTTGACGGAGTTACTAAACTAGGTAAAATAGAGGTATTGCCTGCCAACGAAAGGCTTGCCGAAAACTTTCGCAAACTCACTATGGCAATGTCGCAAGATATTCGAGTTTTACTCATAAAACTTGCCGATCGCTTACACAATATGCGCACTTTACATTTTGTGCCATCTGCTGAAAAAAGAATCAAAAAAGCTAAAGAAAGTCTCGAAATATATGCTCCTCTTGCTGGCAGAATTGGGCTTAATAATATTAAAGACGAATTGCAAGAATTAGCTTTTTCTATTATACATCCGCAAGAATATCAACAAATTGTCGAAAAATTACAAGATATTAAGCAAAAAAATCAAGATTTAATCGATAAAATACTATCAGAGTTGCAACATCTTGTTACTTTTGAAAATTTTGTTTGCCATATTTCTGGTCGAGAAAAAAAGCCCTATTCTATTTGGAAAAAAATGCAACAAAAAAATATAGGCTTTTATAGTTTGCACGATATTATGGCTTTTCGTATTTTAGTTGAAGATATTTCAGATTGTTATAAAGCTTTAGGAATTGTCAATTCAAATTTTAATATGATCCCTGGCACTTTTAAAGATTATATCAGTACACCAAAAGAAAATGGTTATCAATCTTTGCATTTAGTTATTTTAGGGCCTTTTAATAAAAAAATAGAAATACAAATCAGAAGCAAAACAATGCACGAAATAGCCGAAATTGGTTTAGCAGCACATTGGCATTATAAACAACACAATAAAAATAAATTCTCTGCCACCAATTTACAACAAGAAAACAATCAATATCGTTGGATACGCGAATTGATACATCTATTTGAAACTTCAGAAAGTGCAAGTGAAGTTTTGAAACACAACAAATTAGCCATGCATAAAGATGAAGTTTTTTGCTTTACTCCAAATGGCGATATTTTTAATTTACCTTTTGGATCAACCATAATTGATTTTGCCTATGCAGTGCATTCCGAAGTTGGTAATTCTTGTATTTCTGGCAAAATAAACGGCAATATTGCTCCGCTTCGACAAAAATTAGAAAACGGCGATCAGGTTGAAATTATTATTTCTAAAAATGCCAAACCATCACCAAATTGGCTACAATTTACCTTTACCTCTAAAGCAAAAGCAGCAATTAGAAATTTTATTAAAAATGAGAAATTCAACGAATATGTATCTTTAGGTAAGGCTATTTTACATAAATTTTTTGTAAGCAAAGAAAAAGAACTGCAAGAAAAAGATCTCGAAAAAGCTTTACATCATTTTGGCAAAAAAAGCATTTCCGATCTTTATTTTAAAGTTGCCGAAGGAGGAATCACGCGTCAAGAAGTTTTTAAAATATTGCATCCTGAATACAAAGAAACAATCAAAAAACCCGAAAAGATCATCAAAAAAAATCAACAACATCAATTACCAATAGAGGGCTTGGTTGATGGTATGGCAATTAAATATGCTGGTTGTTGCAACCCAATTTTTGGCGATCCTATTATTGGCATTATAAATACTGGAGTTGGCATTACCATTCATCGACAATCTTGTTTGCATTTAAAAAATTTAGCCCTTACTCAACAAAGAGTTTTAGATATTCACTGGAAAAATCAGCAAAATCAACAACAATCTTATACTGCTCAAATTTATTTAGTGATCGATGCAAAAAATGGCGGTCTTGCCGATATTACTAGTATTGTTGCCAAGAAAAAAGTTAATATTACTAGCATTAAAACCTTAAATAAACAACAAGAAACCCTCGAAATATTGCTAAATTTAACAGTTGCCAATTTGCAACAATTAGAAGAAATAATTTCTTCTCTCAAAATGTCAAACAAAGTTATTTCTGCTGGTAGATAAATTCAAAAGTGATGCCGCAAACGAAATTTTAACTATAGTTATATAAAAAATAAAGTTATACCAAATTGCATTTATCATCTTTAAACACATAAACAACTTTATAGCCTCTAGACAATGTTTAAAGAGGATTTTCTGTAATTATTTTCAACAAAATTTTATATAAATTTTGCTTTCTATTATTAAATCTAAACTCACTTTCTTTTAAATGCAAGATAAACTTTTCATCGGTTAATTAGATTAAATTTTGCCAATCTTCTCTTTGATAACTGCTAAAAAGATTATATGCCATTGACATGATTTTTGCCTCTAGCAAATTCATTTTTTGAATGAAAAACTCTATGATGAGTATAGCCATTTAATATTAAATCATCATAAGCTTTCCAGCCATCTGTATTAATAATTGACCTT
>JBILTH010000213.1:0-2749 GCA_044371635.1 Rickettsiales bacterium | reverse complement strand
TTGATCTTCAAAAATTCTTTTCCTAACGTCATTTGAAGTAAGCTCCCTAAAGTAAGGTTGAGTTGCTAACCAAGAAAAAATAACCAAGCACATCGCAAGGTCATCATTGCAACCTTCTTCTGCATTGAATGTATCACTTTTTTGAATAAACGTGGTCAACTCACTAATAATATCATAATCTGGGATTAATAATTTATCATCTTCAATTAATGCTTTTAGGTTAGCACAGCCATATTTTTTAACAGCTTTAGTCATCTTGACTCCCAGCTGTGCTTTATTTGAAAATCCAGTCCCAACTATCTGGCCAGCACGACCTTTCATTGCACACATTAATAAGTTATCATATTCCAAATCAAACTGTAGAATATCTGCTACTTGTCCACCAATATCATTCACTTCCACTAACACATTAGCGTTGTTATAATTACGTCCTACAGTATCAATAATGTTTGGGAATAAGATTGGTTTAATCTCATTGTTCTTATATTTGGCTACTAATTTATATGGGATAGTAGTAACATCTACAACAGCAAACGCAGAGTAATCATTGCCAACTCCTCTGGCAACGTCAACAGTCATTACATAATCATGACCTTCAATAACTTCTTCATAGATATCCAATCCTCCACTTCTCTTTAGTGGATCTTCGTACACCATGGAACGAAGTTTATTTGGATTGATAAGAGTGTCAACAGATCCCAGGAAGGTACATTCAAACTCCTGCTCAAACTGTCTTTGAGAAGTGTTTGCAATAGTTTCTTCTTTCCACTTCTGATCTCTACCTGGGACATCCCACCAGTTAACTTCAAGAGGGGTGTAACTGTTCTTTCCTCGTTCTGCATCATGCCAGAACTTATAGAACATGTTCATTCCATTTGGAGTGGAAATGATAATAACTTTGGTTGTCTTACCAGATGAAATGGTTGGGTATACAGAACTGAAGAACTGCTCTGCAATGTGGTTTGGAATGAACGCAAATTCGTCCAAGAAAATGATGTTAAATGAGTTCCCTCGGACAGCAGATGAGGAGGTAGAGGCAGCAATAATCTTAGATCCGTTCTCTAGCTCCAGTGAGCCACGGTTCCAAGAACCCACGCCCTGCTGTAGCCATTTAGGTAGATTTTCATATGATAACTGCAATCTGGATAGAAGTTCCCTTGAGGTCTCCGCTTTGTTTGCAAGAATCGCTATTTTTACGTTTGGGTTAAAAAGAGCATAGTGAAGCAGGTAAGATACAACAGTTGTTGACTTACCAGTTTGTCTAGGAAGCTTCGCAATATTGAATCTATGCTTATGGAAATTATCAATTAATTTTTCCTGAAAGTCCCACATTTTAAATGGGACCAAACCTTCGTCAAGAGAAACAATTTTGATATATTTTTTAGCAAAATAAATTGGATCCTCTTGACACTTTAAATACTCTTCTAATTGTTCAGAAGTAAATTGTATTTGTACGTTAGAAGGTTTTAGGTTAGGATTACCTTTATAACTAGATCTTTCACTCATAATATGTTATTATAACTTTGGTTTTTTCCATACTGGACCTTTTCTCATTGTGTTTGCCACCTTCCTTTCGTTAGGATTATCAGTTTTATCTGCAAGTTTTCCAATTTTTGCTTGCTTCTGAACAGATTTGTGTCCAGCACCAATCTCAAAGCTTGCCTCTTTCATGAACTGTGAAAATGATTTTCCCTCACTAATTTTTTCATCTGATGCAAGATATTCTGCAGCAGTGTCTACAAAGTCGGCAGCCCTAGTAATTTTAGACTGAACCCATGCAGGTAGTTGCTGATCTGATTTACGAATAACTTTACGAAGCATAGCGATAGATCTTTCCATTTGATCTAGCTCAAGTCTTGCCATGTAACCTTCATGATCTTTGATTTTCCCAGAATCAATCTCTTTATGATCTTCCTTCATGGTAAGAAGTTTTCTAGAATTCATCTCCCATGCACTTGGGCCATATGAACACTGAGATTTAGTTTCTTCTTTTTCACAAAGATGGCAATAACGTACCTCTTCCTTTTCTTCCTTAACAGCTTTTTTGCCGTTTTTCCATTCCCCTTTTAGTTTCTTTTCCATTTTGAGTAAGTGCTTGTAGTAATCTGGAAATTCTGCAATGTGCTGAAGTGCAATATTGTAAGCTTCGTCATGCTTTGTGACATGTTCTCTTTCTACAGTAGATCCGACTTCAGCTTGTCGGATAACGTAATCTACTGATACACCATGTTTTTTGGCAATTTCTTTTTCAGTTGGAACTTTTTTGTGTGCCATTATCCACCTACAATCTGAACTTCAGTAATATGTCCTGTAGCAGCGCCATTACCATCAGGCTTTACGGAAAATTTAATTGAATTTGAAAGAGTTGCAGTTCCAGTAAAATCTGCATATGAAGATGAATTTAATGCAACAGTGATTGAAGTATCAGTAACTGCTGTAACTGCTAAGTGTGCAATGCCAGTATTGTATGCAGCAACGGAAGATCCAGTAAGAGTTACATAATCACCAACTGCAAAAGGATGTCCAGGAGTACCAGTATCAAGAGGAATATTCATCACTGTGTTGGTTGCACCTTTAGTGATTGAAGTAATTCTTACTCTTTTTGGAGTAGCACACTTTACGATTTCAGAACTTTCTTTTGGAATATGAAAATCATTCCCATCTACCGCAGTTGGATTGCCACCCCATGCTACATGAATTGCATCACTAGCATCAGCAGTAAAACGATAAATTCCACTTCGTACAATTA
>JBILTH010000048.1:0-7175 GCA_044371635.1 Rickettsiales bacterium | reverse complement strand
TTGGGCAGTATTTCGCCAAAAACAATAATAACAATTGTTAAAAAAACTGTAGAATAAACAACTCCAATTTCACCAAATAATTCGAGCAATATTTTAGTAGTTAAAGAAGAAGCGATAATATTGATGGCATTATTAGTAAGAAGCATAACACTTACTAATTTTGCTCTATCTTGCAATAGTTTTTCAAGTTTTTTTGCTTTTTTACAACCTTCGTTTTTTAATTTCCAAATTTTTGCTTTAGAAACGGTGGTGATGGCGGTTTCAAAGCACGAAACCAAACCCGCTAAAATAATTAAAATGGCAACATAAAATATTTGCCAAGACAAAGAAATAAACATTTATTTTAATTGTTGATTAATTGCTTTATCAATTAGTTTGCCAAAATTTTCAACCCCAAATAATGCAATAAAAGAACCAATTCTCGGACCTTGAGTTTGACCAAGAAGCATTTGATAAAGCAACGAAAACCAAGAACCAATATTATCAGCATAACCTTGTTCTTTTCCTACTTGATATACTATATTTTGTAACGAATTGGCATTACAATCGCTTTGCAATAAATGTTGCTTTAGAGCTTGTAATTGATTGATTTGCGAGACATTTGGCATTAAGTAGACTTTATTTTGTTTAACAAAATCGTGATAATAGGTAATGGCTTTTTGCACCATTTCTGCTAGTAGTGGCGAGGTTTTTTTGTTAATATCTGGAGCATATTTTGCGATAAAACCCCATAAAATATCTTCGTTTTCTGGATTGCAAGCCGAGGCAAGATTTAGCAGTAAAGAATAATTAATTGGAAAATTAACATTATTTAGCGGTGGCTTGCCTTGATGAATGTGAAAAACTGGATTTTCTAGTTGTTGAGTAATATTTTGATTGCTAAAAGAATTCATAAAAACCAAATATTCGTCTACCGCTTTTGGAATTATATCGAAATATAATCTTTTTGCCGTTTGAGGTTTTTGATACATAAACAAAGACATAGATTGTGTTGTAGCATATTTTAACCAGTCTTCTAAAGCGATGCCATTTCCTTTAGATTTAGAGATTTTTTCGCCAGTTTCTGACAAAAACATTTCGTAAACAAAATTGATTGGCGGTGTTCCGCCTAGTATTTTACAAACTTCACTATATATTTGTTGATTTGGTTGATGATCTTTGCCAAAAATTTCGTAATCTACTTCAAAAGTTTGCCACCTAGCTCCAAAATCTATTTTCCATTGCAATTTGCAGTTGCCATCAAGCACCGAAATTTCTTGTTTTTGTTGTTGATTATCAAGATAGGTGATGGTTTGTTTTTCTAAGTTGACACCAATAACTCCTTTATCAATAACAAGATTGGTTGTGCTATCAATAGGCATAAAAGGACTGTAAGTAGCCTTTCTTTCTTCACCTAAAGTTGGTAACATTAGTTTGAGTAATTCATCATATTTTTGCAATACTTTTAACATAGTTTGATTAAAAGCTCCAGATTTATATTTTTGTGTAGCACTAATAAAAGTATATTCAAAACCAAAAGAATCGAGAAATTTTTGTAATTTAGCATTCATGTGATGCCCAAAAGATGGATGAGTGCCAAAAGGATCTGGCACGGAAGTTAGTGGTTTTCCTAAATGTTTAGTAATTAATTGTTGATTTGGAATGTTTTCTGGAACTTTGCGTAAGCCATCAATATCATCGGAAATGCAATACATTTTAATTGGAATATTGGGAGCAAGTAAGGTAAATGCATGCATCACAAATGCAGTACGCACAACTTCGCCAAAAGTGCCTATGTGAGGCAAGCCAGATGGACCGTATCCTGTTTCAAAAAGCACAAAACCTTTTTTTGGGGTTTTGTTTTGAATTTTGGTTAAGATTTTCTTTGCCTCTAAAAAAGGCCAAGCTGTGCTTTCTTGGTAATGATTGATTGACATAATTAGTTGGTTTATTAAATAATACCATTTTCTATCTTTAAATACATAAACAACTTTTATTTATGTATTTAAAGATAGAAAATGGTATAAATTTTCATTTTTTACAGAAGTGATTAATATAATTAAAACTCAATTAAAACAATAAAAATTTTTAACCAAAAACATAAAGTTATAATGTGGTTTTTAATTAATGAAAATCTGATTATACTGTTTATTTAATTTTTGGTTTTTCGTTGCAATATATTAAATTGAAATTTTTTGCCATAAAGAACTTGCTTCTAATTTGGTTTTGTTAGCCAAATTGTTGCCGATTCTTTTAGCTTCGACATGAGAAATTTGACAGGTGCTTATTTGTTGAAAATTGTATTCAGACCCGCAAGGCGAAATAATAGCTGTTTTTAGAGTGAGTTCTTGATTGTTAATGATAGCAAAACTTGCCATTGGAGTAAGGCAACTACCTTGCATAGATAAAGAAAATTCTCGTTCGGCAGTAAAGCAAATATTACTTTCATTGTGATTAACTAAATTAGCTATTTGTTGAATTTCTAAATCATCAGTTCTTGTTTGCAAAGCTAAACAACCTTGCCCAGTGGCAGGTAATATTTCGTTTTCATTAAATACATATTGCACTAAATGATCTTGACTTATTCTATTAAGACCTGCCATAGCCAAAACTATGGCATCAAAGCTTTTTTCTTGTAATTTTTTTATTCTTGTGTCGATATTTCCTCTTAAATCAATAATTTTTGCCGTTGGTAATAGTTTTTTTAAAAAAGCCGATCTTCTTGGTGAAGAAGTTGCGATAGTTACACCTATTGGTAAATCGGATAATGATTTTATTTTATGGTTTGAAATTAAAGCATCAAAATGATTGTTGTTTTGAGTGATTGCAGCTAAAATGGTTTGATGATGCAAAATTGACGGTAGATCTTTGCTAGAATGAACCGCAATATCTATTTTGTTGTCAAGTAAAGCTTGCTCTAACTCTTTTACAAACAAACCTTTTCCACCTATTTCTGCTAATTTTACAGAATGATGTATATCACCACTAGTTTTGATTGGAACAACTTCTAGTTTAATGTTGCTATAAGAAGATAGTGATAAATAAACTTCAGCAACTTGGGCCAAGGCTAGCTTACTCGACCTAGTGCCAATTCTTACTAACCTAGACATTAAAAAATTAACCTAAATAATTAACCTTGACGAGCCTTAAACCTAGGATTTACCTTGTTAATCACATATAATCTACCTTTTCTTCTCACTAATTTGCAGTGTTTATCGCGTTTTTTGGCAGATTTAAGAGAGTTGTATATTTTCATAAAAATAAATTGTTAAAAAATTAAAGCAAATATTGTAAAATGTTGTTTTTATTTTACAAGATTAATTTTTGATTATTTCCATTTTTAATTGAGCTTCTTGTAATTTTTGTTGACAAAAGTTATGAAGTTCGTTTGCTTCATTGTGTAGTTTTATCATGTCATCAAGATTTATTTTGTTAGAATTAAGCTCGGTGATGATTTGTTCTAAACGATTCATAGCTTGCTCAAAACTAAAATTTACAGTTGTGGAATTAGAATTATTCATAATCGGTTAAGTTAATTGGATATTGATTAGAAAAACAAGCATCGCAATATTGAGGATTTTGATTGTTTCGAGATGTTTTGGTAATTGCTAAATATAAAGAATTTAAAGAAAGATATTGCAAATTATCTGCCCCAATAAATTTTTGAATTTCTTCTTTTGACATGTAAGAAGCTAATAAATCTTTTTTATCTGGAGTGTCTACACCATAAAAACAGGGAGAAACAGTAGGAGGAGAGGCAATAAAAAAGTGTATTTCTTTTGCTCCCGCTTCTCTTACCATTTGCACTATTTTTTTAGAAGTAGTGCCACGCACAATACTATCATCTATTAACACAACTTTTTTATTTTTTAGCACCGCTAAATTAGCATTGTGTTTTAATTTTACTCCAAAATGTCTGATTTTATCTGTTGGTTCAATAAAAGTGCGCCCAACATAGTGATTGCGAATAATTCCTAACTCAAAAGGAATACCAGATTGCATGGCAAAACCAATGGCAGCGGGCACCCCGGAATCAGGAACAGGAACCACAACATCAGCATTTAGTTTGCCAATTTCTTTAGCAAGCTCGATGCCAATATTTTTTCGCATTTCATAAACATATTGATTTTCAATAAAACTATCTGGTCTAGAAAAATAAACATATTCAAAAATACAGAATTTTGAAGGCTTGGTAGCAAAAGGATAAAGCGACTTAATGCCATTTTGATTGATGATAAGCATTTCTCCGTGCTTTATATCGCGTTGCCATTTAGCCCCAATAATGTCGAAGGCACAAGTTTCTGATGCCACAACCCAAGAGTTGTTTAGCGTTGCCAAAGAAAGAGGACGTACTCCATGTGGATCTCGAATGGCAAAAATAGCTTCTTGATGCAAAATAACCAAAGAAAAAGCTCCCTCAATTTGGCTAGTAGCATCGATAATTTTTTCGATAAGAGTATTTTTTTTGCTAAGAGCGATAAGGTGAATAATAACTTCGGTATCCATAGTGGATTGAAAAATAGCACCTAAAGAAATTAGTTTTTTGCGAAGAGTATGAGCATTGGTAAGGTTGCCATTGTGTGCCAAAGCCAAAAAACCACAATTTAAATCGGCAAATAATGGTTGATAGTTACGTGCAGTTTTTTTGCCAGCAGTAGAGTAACGAACATGACCAATAGCACAGTCGCCTTGTAATTTTTTAATAACTTCGCTAGAAGTAAAATTATCAGAAACTAATCCATCGGCAAAATGCACAAAAACTTCTTTTTCATTTAAACTTACAATGCCAGCAGCCTCTTGCCCTCTATGCTGTAAAGCATGTAAACCAAGTGAAGTGTTGATAGAAGCTTCTTTTGAATTATAGATGGCAAAAACACCACATTCTTCTTGAAATTTATCGAGCATATATATAGAGTTAATACAGATTTATACTTAAATTATAAATCATTTCATATTAATTTGTCAAGATATGATTAGTATTGTTTTTTAGAAACTCTTTTAGTTGTAAAAAAGCTAAATATCTATGAGATATTTGATGTTTTTGTTCGGCAGAAATTTGTCCAAAAGTTAAATTATCACCATCTCGCACAAAAATAGGATCGTAACCAAAACCATTTTTACCTTTTGGTGCTACGATTTTTCCATTTAACCTACCTTCAAAATTTTGTGCTTGATCGTTAAAAGGATTATATAAGCATAAATTACATACAAAATAGGCAGGAGCAAATTTTTTTTCTAGATCAAAACCAACAGAAATAAGTTGTTGTTCTATTTTTTTAAATGCCAAAGAAAAATTTTTATTACCCACTTCATCACGAGCAAATCTTGCCGATTGAACTCCAGGTTTATTATTTAATGGCAAAATACATAAACCAGAATCATCTGCTAAAGCAATATTATTGGTTGTTTTAGCATAATATTTGGCTTTAATTAAAGCATTTTCTGCAAAAGTGCAAGCTGTTTCTTCTGGTTCAGTTAAATTAAAATCAAAAGGCGAAATAGCAGAAATACCAATAGAATATAATAAATCAGATATTTCATTAAATTTACCGTGATTATTGGTAGCAATTAATATCATAATTTTTACTCTTGTTTTTGATCTTGTAGGGCATAAACATTAAATTTACAACCATTTTTTTGATAGGCATAAATAGCCTCTACTAAAGCTTTTGCTCCAGTAATTGTTGTGCTATAAGTGATACCTCGAATAAGAGCTGTTCTGCGTATTGAGAAACTATCTTTAGCAGATTGCATGCCTTCGGTGGTATTGATGATGAGATCAATTTCTTTTCTATCAATCATATCAACCACATGAGGCTTATCTTCGGTTATTTTGTTGACAATAGTAACCGCAATATGATGCTCTGCTAAAAATTTGGCAGTGCCTTTGGTTGCCACTAAATTAAAACCAATATTGATTAATTGTTTAGCAATGTCAATTAATTGAGGTTTGTCGTTATTTTTGACCGATAAAAAAGCTAAACCACTTGTTGGCAATTTTACTCCCGCTGCCACTTGAGCTTTAGCAAAAGCCAAAGCAAAAGTTTTATCAATACCCATAACCTCACCTGTTGATTTCATTTCAGGACCAAGTAAAGTATCAGTATCATTAAAACGAGCAAAGGGCAAAACCGCTTCTTTTACAGCAAAATAGGTAGGTTTTGGTTCTTTTAAATTAAAATCGACAAGCTTTTTGCCAATCATGAGTAGAGAAGCAATTTTGGCAATGGGAATTCCAGTAGCTTTTGCAACAAATGGAACGGTTCGAGAGGCTCTTGGATTTACTTCAAGCACATAAAGATTATCATTTTTGATGGCGAATTGCACATTCATTAAACCTTTAACTTTTAAAGCAAGAGCTAATTTTATGGTTGCCTGCTTAATATTAATAATATTTTCTTGTGAAAGTGAATATGGAGGCAAAGAACAAGCAGAATCCCCAGAATGAATACCAGCTTCTTCGATATGTTGCATAATACCTGCTACAAAAACATTTTCGCCATCAGATAGGGCATCAACATCAATTTCAATAGCATTACTTAAAAATTGATCTAGTAACAACGGCCCAGTAGTAAAAACATCTTGACAATCTTTTAAATATTGTTCTAAAGAATTTTGATTGTCGATGATTGCCATACCTTTACCACCTAAAACATAAGAAGGTCTAACCACAATAGGAAAACCGATTTCCTTTACTTGTTCCAAAACTTCTGTTGCAGAAAAAGTGATGCAGTTTTTTGGTTGCAATAAATTTAGTTCTTGCAATAAAAACTTAAAACGATTTCTATCTTCTGCTAAATCTATCATATCGGGAGAAGTGCCAATAATAGAAATGTCATTGTCTTGTAAAAATTTTGCTAAACTTAATGGGGTTTGACCGCCAAATTGCACATTAACACCAATTAATTCGCCATTGCTTGCTTCTTTTTTAATTATTTCTAATACATCTTCAGAAGTGAGTGGCTCAAAATATAATCTATTTGAAGTATCATAATCGGTAGAAACAGTTTCGGGATTACAATTAATCATGATTGCTTCTATGCCTTGCTCTTTATAAGCAAAAGCAGCATGAACACAAGTGTAGTCAAATTCAATGCCCTGCCCTATTCTATTAGGACCAGAGCCAAGAATGATAACTTTTTTATTATTAGTTGGTTGTGATTCGCAAAATAAACCGACATTATTTTGCTCAAAAG
>JBILTH010000052.1:0-6700 GCA_044371635.1 Rickettsiales bacterium | reverse complement strand
TTATTGTGGTTCCTAGTTCTAATTGTGTTGAGGTTTTTGAAAAAATAGCACAAACAAGTTTTGGGTCAAACACTATTTTTGTGCTTTGTTCGAAAGG
The DNA here is from genome assembly GCA_044371635.1 of Rickettsiales bacterium. Lineage (GTDB taxonomy): Bacteria > Pseudomonadota > Alphaproteobacteria > Rickettsiales > UBA1997 > CAILUF01. The sequence continues at coordinate 6,603 of JBILTH010000052.1, read as the reverse complement.
TTTTGGAGTGCAAAATAAACAAATAAATTTTTTAGGAGATTTATTTTTTACAATAACAAAAAATAAAAATTTTGCCATTTTATCTGGTCCTAATTTTGCTTTAGAAGTTGCCACAAAGAAACTAACCACAACAACAGTTGCTAGTGAAAACAAAAATTTAGCAAACAAAATTATTTTATGTTTAAATAATTATCATTTTTGTGCTAAATATTCTCATAACATTATGACCACAGAAATTGTTGGTATTTTTAAAAATATCATGGCAATTGGATGTGGTTTTTTAGATGCTCTTGATTTTGGCTACAATGCTAAATCGGCCTTGATATGTCAAGGAATAGCTGAAATAAAAATATTATGTAATTTTTTTCAAGTAGAAGCTACTCTCGATAATCCCGCTGGTTTTGGTGATATTTTTCTTACTTGTTCTTCAAATCAATCTCGAAATTATCGTTTCGGTTTTGCTCTTGGTAAAAAACAAAACATAGATAAAAACATTATGTGCGAAGGTGCGGTAGCTTGTGGTTTATTAGTTGATTTTGCTATACAAAAACAAATATCACTAGACTTATGCAAAATTATTGCTAAAATTATTGCCAACAATCAAAATTGTCATAGTTTTGCAATTTTACAACAACTTAATTCTGCTATTTTACAATAATTTTATGCTTAATCGATCGCAAAATTCTGTTCTTATTCTTGATTTTGGTAGCCAAGTAACTCAACTCATTGCTAGAAGAATAAGAGAAATAGGTGTGTTTTGTTTAGTTGAAAACTTTAATATTTCTTTAGAAAAAATACAAGCAATAAATCCTAGAGCCATTATTTTTTCTGGTGGTCCTGCCTCGGTCTACGAAAATTCCGCCCCTACTATCAATAATAAAATTTTTCATCTCAATATTCCTATTTTAGGAATTTGTTATGGTCAGCAACTTATTTGTCATTTGCTTGGAGGTTCTGTTTTGTCTAGTGATAAAAGAGAATTTGGTAAAGCTCAACTAAAATTTCAAACAAATTCTCCCTTATTTACTGGTTTTACCAATAATCAAGTTTGGATGAGTCATGCCGATAGTATTGCAAAGATTCCTCATAATTTTCAGGTGATTGCCTCTACCGATTCAGCTCCTTTTGCAGGCATCGCTTGGCTTGAAAAAAATATTTATGGTTTGCAATTTCATCCAGAAGTTGCTCATTCTATTGATGGGTTAATTTTATTAAAAAATTTCATATTAAATATTGCTGGTTGTCAATCAGACTGGACAATGAAAAATTTTAAAACACAACAAATAGAAACAATAAAAACTCTAGTTGGTAGCAATAAAGTTATTTGCGGTTTAAGTGGTGGTGTTGATTCTGCGGTGGCGGCGGCTCTTATTCATCAGGCAATTGGTAAAAATCTCACTTGCATTTTTGTTGATCATGGTTTGCTACGTCAAGATGAAGCCAAAAATGTCGAAAAAATTTTTCGCAATCATTGTGATTTTAATTTAATTACAATCGATGCTTCTGCTTTGTTTTTGACAAGGTTAAAAAAAACTTCCGATCCAGAAAAAAAACGAAAAATTATTGGTAAAACTTTTATTGAAGTTTTTAATGCCGAAGCTAAAAAAATAAGCAATGCTAAATTTTTAGCTCAAGGAACTCTCTATCCAGATGTTATAGAATCTTCTCATCCAAGTAATGGCATAAGTCAAACTATCAAATCACATCATAATGTTGGAGGGTTGCCTAAAAAAATGAAACTTCAACTTTTAGAGCCGTTACGTATGCTTTTTAAAGATGAAGTAAGATTATTAGGCTACGAACTAAATCTGCCTGCCGAAATTGTAGCAAGACATCCTTTTCCAGGACCAGGTTTAGCCATCAGAATTATTGGCGACATTACTAGCGACAAAATAACTATATTGCAACAAGCTGATAATATTTATTTACAAGAAATTAAAAAACATAATTTATATAACCAAATATGGCAAGCATTTGCAGTTTTATTACCAATAAAAACTGTTGGAGTTATGGGCGATGCTAGAACTTATGAAAATGTTTTGGCATTAAGAGCAGTAACCTCTATTGATGGCATGACGGCAGATGTTTATCACTTTCCTAGTGAGCTGTTAAGTGCCATTGCAAACCGCATTATTAACGAAGTAAAAGGCATCAATAGAGTTGTATACGATTTTACTTCTAAACCACCTGGAACCATCGAATGGGAATAATCATGAAATTATTAAAATATTATCATAAATTTTTTCTACTAACCATTTTTTTATTTTTTGTTTTTTTAGGCAATGCAAAAGCAGAAATGCAGTTTTTAGAATGGCAAGAAAACTCCGATTTAAATCAAACTGAAAAAAATTCTCGCTATAAATTTTTGGTAAAAATAATCGATCTTCCAGATAATTATCTCACTACTTCATTTACTATCGATGTTAATGATAGTAAAGAAGGCAAACTAAATTTTTATAATATTTTAGTAGATGGGAAAATTGCAAAATATTTATATCAAAATAATTCATTGCAAATATTTTTTCCACAAGGCAAAAAAAATCAAGATACGGTATTAATTCAATATAACACAAAACACAAATATTTAAAATTCAACAAATATCTTCATCAAAATCTGCTTCATATTCCGTCTTTTGTTTCTGGTGCTAAAGCAAAAGTATCTATTAATTTTGCCACTGATTTGCGTTTAATTTCTATACACAATAATGTTTCTGTTAAAGAAAATAACCTTATTTATCAAGGCTTGGTACCAACAGATGGAGTGCAAGAAATTTTAAAATTTACCAATAAAAAAGTTGCTTGGGAAGTTTCTATTTCTAATATCATTAACACCTATAAATCTACAGGTTCATTAAAGGTGATAGTACCGTATGTTTTTTATAGCGGAGCCCAAGAAGTTCACGATCAAATTATTACCGCCAATTTATTGCCAGAAAATCATCTCACAACTAAAGAAAACAATATATTTGATTTTGCTTTAAAAAATTTTATTGATGAAATAACTATAACCAATAAAGCCAACATTATTACAGGCGAAAATTATATTTTAAAGCCAGTATTTGATAATAATAAGTATCTCGAAATTTCATCAGAAGATACTAATTTATTAATGCCCATTATTGAAAAAATAAAAACTAATCCAAAATATCAAAATTTGCCTTTATATGCTAAAATAGGCAAATTCGTACATGAATATTTGCAATACGACGATAGTTATTTTGGTAAATTGCTTAATGTTTCTGAAATTTTAACTTCTAAAAAAGGTGTTTGTGTTGAATTTGCTACTCTTTACAATGCTTTAGCCAGATTAGCGGGCATACCATCTGCGGTAGTTTATGGTTATGCTTATGGTGAATATAATAAGTTTGAAAGCCATGCCTGGAATATGGTCTACTACAATAATCAGTGGTTTTATGTTGATCCAACTTGGAATCTACTAAATGGGGCGGTTTCTTCTTCTCATATTTATGTACAAGACAATCGTAATGATGATATTAAAATAGAATACAAAGGTTTTGATAGTCCAAAATTTATGTTTGATAAAAAATTTAGCATCAAAGAAATATATGCCTTTAACTAAACAGTTATTTAAACTGCATTCAAAATATTTGCCATCTGGCGATCAACCAACAGCAATAGCTAGTTTAGTTGCGGGTTTGCAACAAAAAAAACAAGATCAAATCTTGCTCGGCATAACTGGCTCTGGCAAAACTTTTACTATGGCAAACATTATTTCTCAAATGCAAAGGCCTACTCTTATTATGGCTCATAACAAAACTTTGGCAGCTCAACTTTATGGTGAAATGTGTGAATTTTTTCCTGAAAGCGAAATAGGTTATTTTGTCTCTTTTTATGATTACTATCAGCCAGAAGCCTACATTGCCAAAACAGACACTTTTATTGAAAAAGATAGCACTATTAACGAACAAATAGATCGTTTAAGACATAATGCTACTAGAGCTTTATTTGAAAGAAGAGATGCTATTGTTATTGCTTCTGTATCTTGTATTTATGGCATCGGATCACCAGAATATTATGGTAAAATGATTTTATCTCTTGATTTGGGACAAAAAATTAATCGGCAAAAAATTTTAACCAGCTTAATCGATCTACAATATCAACGAAATGATATAGATTTTGATAGATGCACTTTTCGAGTAAAAGGAGATAGTATTGATATTTTCCCCGCTCATTTACAAGATAAAGCTTGGCGAATCTGTATGTTTGATAACGAAATAGACGACATCTACGAATTCGATCCTCTTACTTCTGAAATTAGTAAAAAAATGAAGCAAATAATCATCTATCCAGCTTCCCATTATGCAACACCTGCCGAAGTTTTGCAACAAGCAATCAAAAATATTAAAATCGATCTTAATGCCAGATTATTAGAACTAGAGCAGCAAAATAAATTACTAGAAATGCAGCGTTTACAACAACGAACCAACTACGATCTAGAATTAATGCTTACATTGGGAAGTTGCAAAGGAATCGAAAATTATTCACGTTATCTCACTAAACGACCAGCAGGTTTTCCTCCACCGACTCTTTTTGAATATTTACCTAGTGATGCCTTGCTTTTTGTTGATGAAAGCCATGTTACTGTTCCGCAAATTGATGGTATGGCAAAAGGCGATAGTGCTAGAAAAGGTGCTTTAGTTGAGCATGGTTTTCGTTTGCCCAGTGCATTAGATAATCGTCCTTTAAAATTTTTTGAATGGGAAAATCTTCGACCGCAAACTATCTTTGTTTCTGCCACTCCGGGCAGGTATGAACTAGAAAAAACACAAAACACAATAGTTGAGCAAATTATCAGACCAACAGGCTTGCTTGATCCTATTTGCGAAGTTCGTCCTGCCAAAACTCAAGTAGCAGATTTACTACCAGAAATACAGGCGGTAAAAAAACTTGGCTTCTGTACTTTGGCAACCACTCTCACTAAAAAAATGGCAGAAGATTTAACTAGTTATCTTAGCGAACACAATATCAATGTTGTTTATATGCATTCCGATGTTGATACTCTCGATCGTATTGCCATTATTCAAGATTTAAGGTTAGGCAAATATACTTGTTTAGTTGGGGTTAATTTATTAAGAGAGGGTTTAGATATTCCGGAGTGTGCATTGGTTGCAATTCTTGATGCCGATAAAGAAGGTTTTTTAAGAAACGAAACTTCTTTAATTCAAACAATAGGCAGAGCGGCTCGAAATGCAGAAGGAAGAGTAATTTTATATGCCGATAAAATGACTAATTCTATCAATAAAGCTCTCGAAAAAACTAACTATCGACGCCACTTGCAAATGCAACACAATCTAACCAACAATATTAATCCAACAACTACTTACAAGCCAATTAACTCTGTTTTTGATAATTTATACAATAAAAAAGTCGAAGAAAAACCCCAAGCTAACCTCGAAAATATTGCAAAAAACATTGATAAATTGAAAGCGCAAATGCATAAATCAGCACAAGATCTCGATTTTGAAAAAGCTTTAATGTTAAGAGATCAGATTAAAAAATTAGAAACAATGAGAATCTTATGAAAATCAACAATCTAATAAAATTGCTTTATATAATTATTTCTATAATTATTCTTCCCTTGCTTTTTATACTAATAATTTATCGTTTATATCAAAAAAAAGAATTACCAAAAAGATGGCAAGAAAAGTTTGCTTATGCTAATGTAAGCCAAAATTTCTATCAACAAGTACAAAACTGCGAATTGATTTGGGTTCATGCAGTTAGTGTTGGAGAGGTTAATTCTGCTTTTTGGTTGGTAGAGCAAATATTGCAAAACAAACCAAATTGTTCTATTTTATTCACCTCAACCACCATAACTTCTGCTAAAATTATTATTGATAAAATTAACAAAAATTTAACTTTTACTAATAAAATATGGCATCAATTTTTGCCTGTTGATAGTTATTTTGTGGTAAATAAATTTTTGCATTTTTGGCAACCAAAAATGGCAATTTTTATTGAATCCGAAATTTGGCCAAATATTTTATGGCAATTAAAAATCAAAAAAGTGCAAACTTTTTTAGTCAATGCTAAAATATCTAATAAAACCTATAATTTTTGGAGTTTTATTAGTAAAATTGGCTTAAATATCTTTACTAATTTCACAGCTATTTTTGCACAAGATCAAAACTCTTATCGTTTATTGCAAAATTTACTTTCTCAACAAAACCTTTATTATTATGGCAATTTAAAATGTTTGGTTTTCCCCGCTTCTTTTACTCAACAAGATCTCTTATTTTTAGAGCAAAATATCGGCAACAGAAATTGTTTTATTGCTTCCAATACTCATAAAAAAGAAGAAAAAATGACAATTGAAATTCACCAAAATTTATTACATAAATTTCCTGATCTATTAACCATTATCATCATAAGACATCCGCAACGAGCACAAGAAGTGCTTGATTTAATAAAAAACAACAACATTGTAGCGATTCGTTCTTTGCATCAAAAAATTACAAAAGATACTCAATTTTATTTGATCGATACCATGGGCGAAGTTCAGTTATTTTATAGTTATTTTACTAATAATTTTATATTTATGGGGGGTTCTTTTGCTATGGTTGGTGGGCATAATCCTTGCGA
>JBILTH010000047.1:0-7206 GCA_044371635.1 Rickettsiales bacterium | reverse complement strand
TTTTAGCGAACAAGATAAAACGATATTTGGAATTATAAATGTAATTTGGTATTAGGATTATAGATAAAAAAATTATTAATATAGTTAAATTTTATATTTGATATTAGAATGTTAAAAAATAATAGCATTGTTTTAATTAATGAAAATCGTATAAGAAGCTTCTAAGAAGCTTCTGCTTTAGTTTAGGCTCTAAATAATTTTAGTTGATTTAATATCTATTAAAGTCATAATTTGTCTATGCAAAATGATAAATTGCATTATTTTGCAATATTGATGGCAAAATTATAATCTGCGGTAGTGTGATAATATTTCTCTATCGCTTGTATTTTGCTGATGTGGGCTCTAGCCAATTCTTGTTCACGTAAGTTAATTAAGAAAAAATCACTACCACCCTGTTTGAATCTTTCTTTTTCAGCTGTGGCAAGTTTTTGTGATAGCTTAAATTCTTCTTCTGCATTATGATATATTTCGGCTAAAATATTGATGTAGCTACCAATTTGCTTAATTTCAATCTGAATTTTTTCTGTCAATAATTGTTGTTCGTAGCTTAAATATTTAATGTTAGCTTCTGCCTTAATTTCTTGCCCTTTTGCATCACGTTGTTGCAATGGTAAATCGAAATCTAGCTTAACATTGTTGACTGTTTCTTTGCGAGTTACCGATCCTTTGCCTAGATCTTGAGAAGTTTCAAAACTAAGATCTAGTGAGGGTTGCAACATGTTTTTGGCTTGTTTTAAATAATTCTGCTCTTTGTTTTGTTTAACTTTTAAAATTTGCATTTCTGGGCGAAATTGCATCGCTTGTTGAATATCTTGTTCTAAATTTTTTTCGGTAATGTGATTAAGTTTAATGGGTAAAGAAGATGAAGGAAGAGTTTTTTCATTGATGTTTTGTGGGGCCCCGTTTTCTTGTCGATAAAATAATGATAAATAAAAACACGAATTTAAGAAATCTTGTTTGGCTTCGAGCATAATATTTTTTCTATTTAAAATATTTCTTTTGTTTTCAATGGCAACAATATTAGCAATGTCGCCTTGTTGTAGCCTAATTTGTAATTGCTTATCTCGTTCAAGCGCAAGTTGATATAAATCTTGATAGATGATATAAATTTTGCCATATAAAAACCATTTCCAGTAGGCCTGTTTAGCATCTTTAATAATTTCTGCTTGCATTTTTGCTAGTTGCAATTTACTTTCTTGGTTATTAAGTTTGGCATTAGCTAGGGCAAGACGATTTTTATCGAACATATTATTTTGCAAAAGAGAAACAGAAGCTCCAAGCCTATATTCGCCGTTATTGTTGGTGAGATATTTGTTATCGTAATCTGGAAAATTGCCATAAGATTTGCGATAGCCAGCATAAACTTTGCTACCTAAAAAAGCATTTTGTTTTTCAAGAACAATATCGAAATTGTTATTTGTGTAAAATCCCTTGGTGTTGGCTTGATATTTTTGTTTTAACTTAATATCAAAAAGCCCTTGATTTTGCAAAACATCTCCTTCTGTTTCGGTTATTTTTTCGTAATAAGCAAGTATTTTTGGATAGTGTTTTAAAGTAGAATCAACAACAATTTCTGGCGAGATTGTTTGACTAGCTTGCAACTTTTGCGATGTAATAAAAAATAAAAACAGCAAAAATTGACAAAATTTTTTTAAGTTTATTGTTAAGTGTGTCGTCATATTTAAAATATTTTTATGCTAATTTTTGCTTTACAATTGATATTTAATACCATTTCCACTAATTAAAATAATGGCATTGTTTTTTTAATGTTTAAATCAAAATCAGCAGGAAAACCGTTTATTTGGCGCCAAACTTCATAGCCAATACTCACTTTGTTAAGCAAAATCCAACCATAAACTTTTGCTCCATGTTTTAAAAAATGAGGATCGGGCCATTGATAACCAGTCTCTGCAATAACAATCACTCGAAATTTACCATTATCAGAAACCGAATTATCAACTGCCGAAACTATGCCTGCAAATGTTCCAACCGATAAAGTTGGCCAACCAGAAAATTGCATTGCAGGCCAGCCTTCGAATTGCAATCTTACTTTTCGACCTTGCTGAATTAACGGAATATCATTGCCATCAACATAAAGTTCGACTGCCATTTCTTGCAATTTTGGTGCAAAGGTGGCAATTTTTTCGCCCGCTTTTACAGTGGTAGAATTATTGCCTGCCAATACTTTTAAGATGGTGCCATCACTTGGAGCAACAATCAGTTGACTCTCTTGCCTAGCAAGACTAATTGAGGCTTCAAGCACTTCTGCCGAAGAGTTTTCGGTAGCAGTGAGTAGTTTTTTGTATTCAATTTTCGCATCTTCATAGTTTTTTCTTGAAGCGAGACCTTGAGCAAAAAGCTGTTGCTGTCTTTGATAGTTTATTTTGGAAGTTTCTGAAGCTATTTTGGCTAATTCATATTTTCGTTCTTTAATATTTTTGTCGGCTTTTAGTTTATCAATAATAAGAGGATCATTATCAATGATTTCAACAAGTTTATCTCCTTGCTTAACAATATCGCCATCTTTAACAAACCATTTACTGATTCGCCCATTAACTGTGGCATCGAGATTTTGAGTGCGACTATTAGGATTGGCGGCAATAACATAGCCCAATCCTTTGATATTTTGTTGCCAAGGTAGGGCGGTAAAAACAAAAAATAAAAAAATAAAAAACATAAGCAAAACTTTTTTTAAAACTAAAATTGGTTTTGGTAATTTTATTTGTTGAAAAGTGAGTTCGGTTTTATTCATATTGTTCTTCAAAATTATTGAGATCCTCTATATTGTTGAAAACAAAAACTTTTTCCATAGAAAAAAATAAATAGCTGTCAAAACCTACCATATGATCTCTTCTGTTGGAAAAATATAAAATAGTTGCTTGATGATTTTTGGTTAGGAATTGCAAAATATTGTTGCGCATTTTTAAGCTAAGCATATCTAAAACTTCGGTTATTATAATTACTTTTGGCTCGTCAATTAATATTTTAGCAACTCTTAATAATATTTTTTCTGATTCAGATAAAGGCCAACCAGAAGGTAAGATTGGCAACGATAAATCGCTATCAAACCTATGTAAAACATTTTTTAGTTGTGTGATATCTAGCACTTCGTTGACTTTTTTATTATCGATGTTGAGTTGGTTGAAAGTAAGATATTCATAGATTGTGCCGTCAATAAAGCTACGATTGTCAATGATGGCAATTTGGTTTCGGAGTTTATCAAAATTAAGATCGGAAATATTTTGTTGATTAAATTCAAGAGAACCATAAAGAGGCTTGCGTAGCCCAGCAATTAATTCGATAAGCAATTTTTGTATTGATAAATTATCAGAAGAAATAAGATATTTCTTGCCAGCTTCAAAATTAACATTAAAGAGAAATTTTCGTTGAAAATAATTATCGATTACATTGTTAAATTGAATGTTTATTGGCTTGTTTTCGAGACATTTATTGCCTAATGTTTCTTTTGGTAAGTGATGTATTTGTGAAAGTTTTTCGCAAGCAGAAGCTAATTCGTAGATCGATTCTAGATCGCCACCTAGTTGTGAAATATTGTAAAGCACTGCCGAAATAATTAATTCTGAAGCAACTAATTGTCCTAAAGAAAGTTGTGCATTTAACACTAAATAACCCCCAACAATAAGAAGAGCAGAAGTGGCAAAAGTATAGAGAATTAAAGTAAGAATAACTTGAAAAAACAAATAGTAAAAATATTTTTTTCTTTCTTGTAAATATTGTTTGGTAATGTTTTCGGTTTTGTTGATGGCATATTCTTTAGCATGGTTCGATTTAAAAAGTAGATGATTACGAGCAATATCTTCAAACCAAGATGCCATGTCATATTTTTTTTTACTAGTGGCAAATTTGGCAATAAAACATTTTTTAGCAAATAATTGCCAAATAAAGAAAGTTGCAAATAAAACGAGTAAAGCAAAAAGTAATAAGATCCAGTGATAGAATGCTACTAAAATTAAGCCAATTAAAGATTGTAAAATGTTGGCAAAAGTTTTAGTAAAAATTTTTGGCACAATTTTTTGCACATTAAAAACATCAAAAAAACGATTGATAAATTCGGTTTGATTAGATTTTTCAAAATCTTGATGATTGACATTGATTAATTTTAAAACAATTTCTGAAGAAAAGCGTGCAAAAAAACGTCTTTGAAAAATTTCGGTGATATAAAATTGTAAAGCATTTAATACCGAAGAAAAAGTTACTACCAAAAATAAAATAAACCCTAGAATTAAAATAGGTTGCAATAATGCTGTGAAAGCAACAGAATTAATGAGAAGTTGCACTGAAATAGGCACGGCCAAACTTAATAAACCAATAAAAATGGCATAAACTAAAATGGTAAGTAAAAAACTTTTTTCATCTTGCAAGACAATTTTAAACAGATTAGAAACTTGATTTCTTTTTATTTGACTTGCAAATTTATTGTAAAGATGATTAATAGGCATATTAATGATATTTTTGACCAAATCTTAAAGTAAATTATTAAAAAAACAACTTTTTTTTCCGGTGTGGCATGCAGGGCCTTGTTGTTGAACAACTAAAAGTAGGCAATCAAAATCGCAATCAGCAGTAATAGAAACAATATTTTGATAACAACCAGAAGTATCGCCTTTTACCCATAAATTTTGTCGTGAGCGAGAAAAATAAGTTGCCAAGCCCGTTGTAATTGTTTGTTTGAGGCTTTCTTGCGACATCCAAGCAAACATTACCACTTCTTTATCGGTTGCATTTTGCACAATTGCAGGAATTAAACCTTGTGAGTTAAATTTTAATTGAGAGATATTGTTTGAATTTATTTGATTAATTTGAGTTCCCATTGAAGTGAAATATTGAATTGTTGTTGTATTTTTTCTTGAGCTAACTTGCCTAAATCAAGCAAGTTTTGAGCTGTTGCTTGTTTAGTGTTAATTAAAAAATTACAATGCTTATCAGAAAAACAAGCATCGCCGACAAAATAACCTCTTAAACCTACTGCATCTATTAGTTGCCAAGCCTTATGATTTGGAGGATTTTTAAAAGTGCTACCACCAGTTTTGGCTCTAATTGGTTGTGATTGTTGCCGTTGTTGCTGAAAAATGCTAATTTTTTGAGATATTTCTTGCTCGTTACTTGGTTGGCAGACAAAAACTGCCTCGATAAAAATATATTTTTTACCCAAAGTGTTGCCACGATAAACAAAACCAAAATCTTGGTTGGTTAGTTTATGCAAATTACCTTGATAATCAAGTGCGGTTGCTTCTAGTAAATATTGCGAAATTTCGCCGCCATAACAACCAGCGTTCATAGCGATTGCACCGCCAATAGAACCAGGAATAGTATTTAAAAATTCTAATCCCCCTAAACTATGTTTTTGACAATATATAGCAACATTTGTACATAAATTAGCTCCACCAACTTTTAACATGTTTTGATGATGATTGATATAGCTAAATTCTTTACCTAGCTTAATTATCACTCCAGATGTTATGGCATTAACCATGATAACATTAGAGCCGGCACCAATTATTTGTATTGAAATATTGTTATCAACTTTACTTAAAAAATATTGTAAATCTGCAAGACTAGAGGGCTTAAAAAGAACATCGGCAATAGCTGGCAAGCCAAACCAATTGATGATTGGAGCAGATTTGCGATAAGTTCCTGTTATTTTTGGTAAAGAATTAAGCATGATTATTTTTTTAATCTTTTAAAACCAAGATCGAGATCTTCTTTAAGATCTTCGGTTGCTTCTAAACCAATGTTGATGCGTAAGCAAGTTTTATCAGAATAAGCAAATTGAGTTGCAGTGCGAATTGAAGTGGCGTCGAATGGTAAAATTAAAGATTCGTAACCTCCCCAAGAATAACCCATACCAAAAAATTGTAGTTTATCAACCATTCTAGCTAAAGATTCGTTAGAATATTTTTTATCGAGTATCACCGAAAATAGACCAGCAGCACCTGTAAAATCTCTTTTCCATAAAGCATAGTTAGTATCATTTGGTAATGCAGGATAGAGAACTTTTTCTACCTCTGGTCTTTTGCTAAACCAATTTGCCATATCTAGTGCAGATTTAAAACAATGATCGATGCGCAGTTTAGCGGTTCTAAGACCTCTTTGCACCATATAAGAACAATAAGGAGCGGCGGTTGCGGCCATATAGCGAAAAGCTTCATACATTATGCGAAAATGTTTTTCTTGCACTGTGATCGAGCCCATCATGATATCAGAATGACCATTGATATATTTAGTAAGAGCCATAACCGAAACATCTACTAAATGCTCAAAAGGTTTAAAATAAATGCCACTAGCCCAAGAGTTGTCGAGAATAGTGGTTATGTTGTGTTTTTTTGCTATTTGACAAATTGCCAAAACATCAGATATTTCGAAGGTTTGCGAACCAGGACTTTCTAAAAAAATAACCTTGGTATTTTCTTGTATTAAGCTAGAGATGTCAGTGCCAATATAGGGATTAAAATAGGTAGTGGTGATGCCAAGTTTTTTTAAAAATTTATCAGCAAAACCTCGAGTTGGAGAATAAACACTATCAACCATTAGCATATGATCGCCTTGTTTGAGAAAGGCAACTAGTGCAGTGTTGATGGCAGAGGCTCCAGAAGAGGTGACGAAAGTGTTATAGCCACCTTCTAGTTCAGCAATTGCTTGCTCTAAAGCAAAATTGGTTTGAGTGCCGTATCTACCATATTTTAACTCGTAAGGTTGCACAAGATCATTGTTAGAATAACCTCTTTCAGCATAGAGTAAATCTTTTAAAGTAGGAAAAACAATTGTGGAACTTTGATATATTGGCGGATTAACCATCCAGCCTTGTTCTTTTGGGTGTCTGCCTGCATGCACAATTTTTGTGGCTTCGTGTAATTTTTTATCCATAGGTTTTATAAAGAATATATTATAAATGATTGATTTTTCATATTAATTTTATCAAAAATTATTTTTGAAAGCAACAATAAAAATAAGATCTTCTATGCTTTAGATTGTTCTTATTATAGTAAATTAAGGCTCTAGAAAATTATTATTATATTTTATAACTCTCTACTCTAAAAAATTAGAATTTTCTTTTGTGTTAGTTACTAATGCCATTTGGTACTGTTGAATTCCAAATATAGCACCATCTTTTTGACTAAAACAATTTAAAAAGCCTCTAGCTATATAGATAGACAGGTAATAGTTTTTTAAAGTTTTTATCTCAAA
>JBILTH010000046.1:0-7230 GCA_044371635.1 Rickettsiales bacterium | reverse complement strand
ACAATTATTTGGTTATTTTTATTTTTTTTGGTTTTGTTATTTCGTTGTTAATTGCTTGGTTGTGGCAAAAAAATCATTTAGAAAATAATCAATTATATTTAAGTTTAGGATTTTATCGCCATTTCTGGCAATTATATTGGCAAAATTTATTAAGTTCGATAAAAATGACAATAATACTAGCTATTGCACCAAAAAAATTAAAACCAATAACATATCAGTTAAATGTTGATAAAAATCAAGATTTATTATGTTTGGTGAGTTTTCATTTTTTATCTGGAATTATTGTTGACAATCAAGATAATAAGTCAATCAAAATTAATTGTGTTGATGCTTGCTTTTTACAAAATAAAAAAATAAGATTTTTATTTAGAAGTTTTGAAAATATTGATGATAATCAATTAATTTAAACAAATAAAATAACCAAACAATGCCCAATACTATTTTAAACCAAATTAATGCTTTGCAACAAGAAATTAATAAACATGATATTGCCTATCATCAACAAGATCAACCACTTATCACCGATGCGAAATACGATGAGTTAAAACAGCAATTAAATCAATATCAACAACAATATCCTCAATATTTTACTCAACAAAATCAAAAAGTAGCTCCGCCTGCTCTTGGTATTTTTAACAAAATCAAACACAGTAAGCCAATGCTTTCTTTGGCAAATGCTTTTAATCAACAAGATGTGCTTGATTTTATTGAAAAAATTGCTAGATTTTTAGGAATCAACTTAAATGAAGAACAAATTGCTTTTTGGTCTGAAACCAAAATAGATGGTTTATCTTTTTCTGCTTACTACACACAAGGAGAGTTGCAATATGTTGCCACTCGAGGCGATGGTTTTGAAGGCGAAGATATTACCAAAAATATGCTGATGGTAAAAAATTTTCCTTCTAAATTACATACCAACAATCCTCCTGCAATTTTAGAGGTGAGAGGCGAAATTTATATGAGTAAAAGTGATTTTTTACAACTCAATTTAATGCAAGAAGAAACAGGAGGTAAAATTTTTGCCAACCCTAGAAATGCAGCTTCTGGCTCAATTAGACAACTCGATGCCAATATAACCGCAAGTCGCAATTTAAGATATTTTATTTATTCGGTAGGTGTTTATTCTAATGATTTTATTTGCCATACTCAACAAGAGTTGCATCAAAAATTACAACAATTTGGTTTTCTGATTGAAAGTAATTCAAAAATGTGTCATAATATTGAAGAAATAATGACTCATTACAACTATTTGGCAAATAATCGCTACCATTTAAATTATGATTTAGATGGTGTGGTTTACAAAGTAAATAATCTAGTCTTGCAAAATAGGCTTGGCTTTATTGCTAATAGTCCAAGATGGGCGATTGCTCACAAATTTTTGGCACAACAGGCAAAAACTAAAATTCTTAATATCATAACTCAAGTTGGTAGAACTGGTGCTATCACTCCTGTGGCTATTTTAGAGCCAATCAATATTGGCGGAGTTTTGGTTAGTAGAGCAAGCTTGCACAATCAAGACGAAATAAATCGCAAACAAATTGCCGTTAATGATATTGTTTTGGTGCAAAGAGCAGGAGATGTTATACCTCAAATTGTCGAAGTTGATTTTTCATATAAAAGCACTCAAGAAGTTTTTGTTTTACCTGCATATTGCCCTTCATGTGGTAATATTACACAAAAAACCGACACTATTTTAAGATGTACTAATCATTCATCTTGCCCTGCACAACTTATTGAAAATCTCAAACATTTTGTAAGCAAAGATGCTTTTAACATCATTGGTTTAGGTAAAAAAAGAATCGAATATTTTGTGCAAGAAAAATTAATTTCTTGTTTTGCTGATATTTTTTTATTGGCACAACATCAACAATATTTGCAAACTCAACCAGGTTGGGATAAAAAATCACTTGATAATTTATTATTTGCAATTAACCAAAGACAAAATATTAGTTTAGAAAAATTTATTTATGCTTTAGGTATTCGTTATGTAGGGCAAGCTGTGGCAAAATTACTTGCTAGTTATTTTTTATCTTTTACTGCTTTTTATCATTTTTTTACTAAAACTAGCCAAACATCAGAAGCTTATGATAATTTCATTGCTATTGATGGCATTGGCAACAAAATTGCAATAGCAATTTTTGCTTATTTTGCAATAAAGCAAAATCAAAATAACATTTTAAAGTTGTCTCAACAACTTAATATTATCAACTATCAATCGCCAGTTTTTGGCAACAATCAACTAAATGGTAAAACCATTGTTTTTACAGGCGAACTTATTGCAACCACAAGGGCAGAAGCCAAAAATATTGCCGAAAATTTGGGTATGAAAGTTTTGGGAGCTGTTTCAAGTAAAACCGATTATGTAGTTTATGGGCAAAATGCCGGAAGCAAACTTATTAAAGCAAAAGATTTAAATATCAGCTTGCTAAATGAAGAGCAATGGCTAAAATTAACCAAATATTTATGAAAAACATCAAAAAAATTTTATACAATATTAGCAAAAGAATTATAATTTATGCTATTAAAATTTATCAAATTGTTTTTTCTACTAGTTTTGGCATAGGAAAATGTCGCTTTATTCCAACTTGCTCTTGTTATGCCATTACTGCTCTTGAAAAAAAAGGTGTAATTCATGGTTGCTACTTGGCAATTAAACGCATTTGTCGTTGTCATCCTTTTTATAAAAATAATCATAACATCTATGATCCGCTTGATTAAAAATATTCATCAAATATTAGTTTTTCTTTTTTTAGTATTGTGCTTTTTTGTTGTTACTATTTCTGCTTTTGCACAAATCAATAAAAACGATGAAAATCTTGGTAAAGATCTAGAATCTCTTGGGCTAGATAGTGTCGAAAATCAACCTCTTAATGTTGTTAAAAATCAACAAATATCTAGCAAAAAAAATAAGAAAAAACCAGAAAAAAAAAATCTTTCTCCTAAAAATCTTACTCCTAATTTTTCTAATAACAAAAATTTAAAATTAGTTGGTACAAAAAATGGCAATCCTATAAATGCAAAAATCGAGCAACCTGCAACAAAATCACCAGAAAATCTAACAACAGAAGATTCAGAAATAAAACTTGACAAGGCAGATTTAAAAAATCTAGAAGAGCTCAGAAAAATTTATGTTTCTAAATTACAAAACAACAATGCCGAATACGAAGATGAAGATCTAGATTTTAACGAAAATATTTTACCGCATAAAAAAAATCTACAAATTTTTGCGACCGAAGAATTGCCGCCAATACCCATTTTAAATCGTAATCGATCGCTAGATAATATGCATATTCCTTATGTTACTACTCCAAAAGAAAATATCGAAGCAATGTTTTTGGCTATTAAATTAAAAGATGTTAATTTTTTTAACGAAATTTTTAAATATGTGCAAAATCCTAATATTAGCAACAATGCTGGCGACACTGTTTTAACCGCCTCAATGTTATCTAGATTTTATCCAATGGTTGCTTCTGCCCTAGCAAAGGGTGCCGATCCAAACATGCCCAATAAACTTGGCTACAATCCTCTTACTATTGCTATTGAATTAAACGATTTTCAGATGGTAGAAATATTAGTTAAAAACAAAGCAGATTTATTTTTTAAAGATAGTTTTAATCGTACCTACTTGATGCAGGCCGCTAGAGTTGGTTCGTTATCTGTGGTTGATTTGCTTATTCGTTATGGAATTGATATCAATTCTGTTGATAACGAAGGCCTTACTGCTTTGGCAATTGCTCAAAAATATAAACAAAATTTAGTAGTGCAGTATCTTATTAAAAATAATGCAAAAACTAGTTAAATAATCAATTTATGAATAGTTTATTTGATGAAAAAAAATTTGATATTTCTAAATACAACAAGCTTTCTAATCAAGATATTTTTAACATTCAAAACAATATTATCTCCAGATGGCACACAGCACAAGGTCTAGAAAACGAAATACAGCATCAGCATAATTTTTTGCAAGATTTTTTTGTTAAAATATTAGGATATACCGCAGAAACAGGAAACCAAGAAAATACCCTTTGGTGGGAATCAGGCACCAACGATGGCAGAAGGCCAGATGGCATTTTAGGTTTTAATTTAAAAGGATATAAAGATAAAGATATTAATCAAAACAATAACATAAATGCAGGAGATGTGCGAGTTGTTATTGAATTAAAAGGCAGTGATGTTGATCTTGATAAAAATCAAAACCGCAAGGGCTTGGCAATTAGCCCTATTGAGCAGGGGTTTTTATATGCTCCAAAAGTTGGTGGCAAATGCGAATTTGTTATTGTTAGTAATTTTAAAGAAATAAGATTATACAAAGCAACCGATTCTAGTAAATATCACTCGTTTTTTATTGTCGATCTTGCCTGTAACCAAAACAAACTAAACGAGTTTCACTTTTTGCTTGCCAAAGATCGGCTGTTTACCAAGCAAAATCAACAATCGCCAGTGCATAAAATTATTGTTGATCGCGAAGAAGAAAAAGAAAGAATTCAAGAAGATTTTTATAATTTATACAAACACAATCGAACAAGGTTAAAACAGCATTTAATTGAGGTTAATCAATTACAATCTCGCAAAGGTTTTTGCCTTTATGCATCAGATAAACTGTTAAGAAGAATAATTTTTATTGTATTTTGCCAAGAAAGGGGCCTAATACCGCACAATACATTAAGTAAATTTGTTAAAGAGCAGGTTTATGGCTCTAAATATAATCATCTAAAAGATATTTTTCGTTCTCTTAATATTGGCAACAATAAAAGCAATCCGCAAGTGCCAGCATTTAACGGCGGCCTATTTAAAGAAGATAAATTTCTTGATGAGCTTTGCATTGCAGATGAAGAAATTGATAAGCTGTTGTTTGTTATCGATTATGCATTTAGAAACGATCTTGATGTTGAAATTTTGGGGCATATCTTTGAAAAATCAATTTCCGATCTACAAAACGAAGCCCAAGAAGACATAAACTTTGCCACCACAGAAAAAAACGAGCAAGAAAAATTTGGAGTCTACTACACCCCTTCTTATGTTACCAAATATATCGTAAGTCAAACAATTGGCAAATGGCTAAACGATAAAAAAACACAAATTGCCACAATTTTTTACGAAGGTTCAGCAGAGTTTTTAGAAGAATATAAAAAAGCCTTGCTCTCTATAAAAGTGCTCGATCCCGCTTGCGGAAGTGGAGCTTTTTTGGTAGAGGTTTTTGATTTTTTAACCAACGAAGCCAGAAAATTAGGCATCAGCAATCATCATCAGTTTATTTTACAAAACAATATTTATGGAGTCGACATCAACCCAAATTCGGTTGAAATTACCAAACTTTCACTGTGGCTAAAAACCGCCCATCATAAAGAAAAACTATTAAATCTCAACGACAACATCAAAATCGGCAACAGTTTAATACCAGACGAAAACATCGCTGGTCGATATGACGAATACGAAGGCAAAGTTATTTACGAATTAACAGGCACCGCCAACGATATGATTGGCGATATTTACAAAGAAAGGCAAGCTAATATATTTAGCAAGTCGCTAGCATTTGATTGGCAAAAAGAATTTAATTTTAAATTTGATGTTATTATTGGCAACCCGCCCTACATTAAAGAAGACAAGCACCGAGAAATTTTTGAGCCACTAAACCCTGCTAATAAAAAGTATAAATCAACCAAACATTCGCCACAACAAAACAAGCCTCCTTTTGCTTCGCAATATTATCAAGGCAAAATGGATTTTTGGCAATTTTTTGCTTGTCTTGGGCTTGATTTATTAAACAAAAACGGCTACTTATCTTACATTGCTCCAAACAGCTGGCTTACTAATCACGGAGCTTCAAAAACACGTAACAAAATTTTGCAAGAAGCAACACTGATTTCGTATGTTGATTTTAACGATAACAAAGTTTTTAAAACCGCCGACATTCAAACCATGATATTTTGCTTGCAAAAAACACCAACCGCCACACATATTGTAGAGTATTGCAAACTAAACAACACAACCGAAAAATTATTTACCCAAAAGCAAGTGGCAATTTCTGAAAGCCTCACAAAAAGCACTTTTGAAAAAATAGAGCTTGCAACCGCAATTTTACTTGATAGAACCATTCATTTTGTAAGTGATAATTTAAAACCGCTTTTTGATAAACTAGAAAAAGTAGGTAGCTATAGGTTGAAAAAAGATGTCGTTGGTTTAGGTATTCAGCATTCTCATGATGTTGTTAATAATGATAGAAAAAAAATTTTAGGTAAAAATTTTAAAATTGGTGACGGAATTTTTAGCATCACCACAGCAGAAAAAGATGCCTTAAACTTAACTACACAAGAGCTTGAAATTATCAAACCAGAATATACCACCAAAGAAATTGACAGATATTTTGCCAATAATAAAAACACTAGATGGACAATTTATACAAATTCCAGCTTTAAAGAACCAAATAAAATTAACAATTATCCAAACATCAAAAAACATTTAGATAAATTTTCTTCTGTAATAACTTCTGCCAATGCTCCATATGGAATACACAGAACAAGAAGAGAAAACTTATTTTTAGGAGAAAAAATTATTACAGCAAGAAAATGCACTTATAAACCACGATTTAGTTTTGTTGATTTTAACTCTTATGTGTCGGGCACTTTTGCGGTTATCAAACCAAACGATATAAACCTAAAATATCTTACTGGGGTTTTAAACTCAAAACTTGTCGCTTTTTATTTAAAAAATAAAGGTAAAATGCAAGGCTCAAACTATCAGCTAGATATTGAACCGCTGTGCAAAATACCAATTGCGATAGCAAGCCAAAAACAACAAATCGACATTACGCAAAAAGTTGAATTGATGATGCAAATAAACGGAAAAATTGATGTTATTAACACTCAATTTTTTGAATTACTCACAGGAGAATTTGCCACAATAAACATCAATAAACAGCTTACTAGGTGGAGCGAGCTTTCTTGGGGGGAGTTTTTGCAAGCCATCACTTTACAAAAAATAAATCTAAATGCCAAACAAGAAGAAAAATGGCTTACCAGATTAAAAGAAAAGCAAGCCGAAGTCAAAAAATTGCAACTCGCTTTTAGCCAAACAGATGCCAAAATCGACCAAATGGTTTATGCCCTCTACAACCTCACCAAAGAAGAGATTGCAGCGATAGAAAAAGTATGAAAAAGTTTCAAAAATCATTGTTATCAAAAGTTGATAACGAAAAATTAATAAAGTTATAAAAGCTTGATTTTACTAATC
>JBILTH010000045.1:0-7375 GCA_044371635.1 Rickettsiales bacterium | reverse complement strand
TTAATTTTTTGCTAGTTTTGAGGAGAAATTTTAGCTATTTTTAGCCATATATTCAACATATTTGGCTCAAAATAGGTAAAATTTATACCAAGAATGGTAAATAAAGTAAAATAAATTTAGAATGCAACAGTGCCTTAATCATATTTTTATCTAAAATTATTGTTATATTACTAATATTAGTAATTTTAGATGAAAAATGACATTATATTTTAGTGATTTTATTATATTCGATTTTGATTTTATCAGCAAGCTCTAGTTCAGAAATTGCTACATTAAATTGTTGAATTGGTACTTTAAAAACTTGTACAAGTTCTTCGATGCTGATTGGATTGAAATTGATATAATTTAAAATTTGTTGTTTTAGTTCGTTATCAAGATAAATAAAGCTTTGTATTTTTGTTTTCTTTTCTTCTTGCACAATATTAGAAATGTTAAAACTAGTTAAAACATCGTTAATTGAAGTGAGAATATTAGCACCTTGTTTAATAAGTTGATTGGTGCCATAATAACGAGGATCAGAAATAGAGCCAGGTACAGCAAAAACTTCGCGGTTTTGTTCTAAAGCAAAACGTGCGGTAAGCAAACTGCCAGAAGAGATGCTTGCCTCTGCTACAATTGTTGCTAAAGATAAACCAGAAACTATGCGATTTCTTTGAATGAAACTATAAGATTTTGGTGTAAAACCATAAGCAAACTCTGAAATAAGCAAGCCATATTTTATTATTTCGTGATATAAAAATTTATTTTCGAGAGGATAAATAATATTAATACCACAAGGCAAAACTGCAATTGTGCCAGAAATAATAGATGCTTTATGAACTTCGCTATCAACTCCATTTGCCAAACCAGAAACACAAACAAAGCCATTATTACCAAGAACTTTAGCAAATTGTTTGGCATGATTATTGCCATTATGAGAAGAATTTCGAGGTCCGACAATACTAATTTTAGGCTTATTTAAGAGATCTGTATTTCCTAAAACTGTAAGAAGAGGAGGTTTATCTGGTATTTGTTGCAATAGCTCTGGATATAGATTGCTAGAATATAAAACAAAACTAGCACCACTATCGATGGTTTTTTGATATTCTTCTAAGGCAAGATGAATAGGGGTTAAATTAAAATTATATTGAGGATTGTTTTGCAAATTGGCAATAATATTTTTGGGAGTGCCATATTTAGACAGCAATTTAAAAAAAGTTATTGCCCCTATTTTTTCAGTGCGAATTAACTGCAAAACAGCAATTATTTGGTTTTTTTCATCAGACACTTTTGAGTTTAAAATTTAATTATTGTGGTTGATATTTTTTATAGCATTTTCAAGTTATAATTTGCAACAAAAAATGTTTAATTATAAAGTTAAAACTTAATTATACCAAATACTATTTTCACCAATAAAAACCATATTATAATAAAATATGAAAAATTAAATAGTTAATTAAAAAGTGAAAATATTGTATTATATTATACAATAATAAAATTAAACTATATTAAAAACTAAAAGTAAAGCTTTTTTAAAAATTTATTTTGAATTGAGCTTAAAAGTTTGCGGTTAAAAGTTGGCACTATATAAATCATAACAAATCTCATTTATAATTCCAAATATAGCAAACTATTATGTTTAGATGTGCTAAATGCTAAACGACATGATTTTCGAGATAAAATATTTAAAAATCGATATTTTTGCTATGATAAAACTTCTTAATTCACTTTGAAAAAGTTAACAATAAAATTGTGGTATTAACGAAATTACTATTTGATAAATAATTTTTTTGGTATAAAATTATTGCAGTAATGCAAAAATTAAAAAATTTAATGTTAAAAGTAAAATTAAAAGAAATAGCAAAAATAAATGTTGGATTGGCTTTTCGATCTACACCAAAGACTAGTTTAAATGGTAATTTTTCAGTTATTCAAATGAAAGATCTAGGTGATGATAATATAGTCAACTTTGAAAATCTAATTAAAATAAATCATAAAAATCCTAAAGAACAATATTTAGCAAAACAAGGTGATGTTATTATAAGATCAAGAGGCTTAAATAAAAAAGTTGCTTTAGTTAATCAAAACTGCATTAATATTATTGTTTCTGCACCATTATTTATTGTAAAAATAACATCTACTGAAGTTTTGCCAGAATATCTATTCTTTTACTTAAATCAAAAACCAGCTCAAGATTATTTGATAAAGTGTACAAAAGGGAGTTTGGTAAAGATGATTGGTCGAGAAGATATTGAAGATTTAGTTATAAAAATTCCAGATCTAAATAAACAGAAATTAATTGGAAAATTACCTATTATGATTAATGAAGAAAAAGCACTTTTAAATAAGATTCAGTTCAAGAGAGAGCTTTATATTAAAAGCTTATTACAACAAAAATTATTTAACTTAAATTAAAAAATATGTCTAAAGAAAATGAAATTAAACAAAAAGATATTTACAGCGCGGCTTGGTCTGCATGTGATACATTTCGTGGAGTTATAGATGCATCTGGTTACAAAGATTATATTCTTGTAATGCTTTTTTTAAAATACATTTCTGATGTTTATCAAGATCATTACAACGAATATAAAAAACAGTATGGAGATGACGATATTAGAATTAAAAGAAAATTGGAAAGAGAAAGATTTATTTTGCCAGATGATTCAAGTTTTTACGATCTATACGAAAAAAGAAACGAACCTAATATTGGTGAATTGATAAATATAGCTTTAGAAGCAATTGAAACAAAGAACAAATCCAAGCTTTATGGTGTTTTTAGAAATATAGATTTTAACTCTGAAAGTAATCTAGGAAAAACTAAAGATAGAAATAGAAGATTAAAAATGTTGCTTGAAGATTTTAACAAGCCTCAACTTGATATGAGTCCTTCAAAAATTTCTGAAGATATTATTGGAAATACCTACATTTATTTAATTGAAAAATTTGCTTCTGACGCTGGTAAAAAAGCTGGAGAATTTTATACCCCATCAAATGTATCAAAATTAGTTGCATTATTATCAATGCCAAAAAATGGAGCAAGAATCTGCGATCCAGCTTGTGGCTCTGGCGGACTCTTAATTGAGTCGGCAAAAGCTGTTGGTAGCAATAATTATTCTCTTTATGGAATGGAAGTTAACGGGAGCACTTGGGCGCTTGCTCGCATGAATATGTTTTTAAATTCTTGCGATTCCGCTAGAATTGAATGGTGCAACACATTAACTGCTCCAACATTGACCGAAGATAATAATTTAATAAAATTTGATAACATTGTTGCCAATCCACCTTTTTCACTTGATAAATGGGGTGCAGATGAAGCAACAAGCGATATATTTAATCGCTATTGGCGTGGCATTCCGCCAAAATCAAAAGGTGATTATGCTTTTATTAGTCATATGATTGAAGCTACAAAAGAAAAAGAGGGGAAAGCTGTGATTGTTGTTCCTCATGGAGTTTTGTTTAGAGGAGCGAGCGAGGGAAGAATAAGAGAAAAATTAATTGAAGAAAATTTACTAGACTGCGTTATTGGTCTTCCTGCAAATTTATTTCCTTCAACCTCAATCCCAGTTGCAATTTTAGTTTTTGATAAATCAAGACAAATAAATGGTAAAAATGAAAATAGAAAAGATGTTTTATTTATCGATGCCAGCAAAGATTTTATTTCAGGCAAAAATCAAAATTCTATTACCGATGAACATCTAAATAAGATTTTGGATTGTTACAAAAAACGCTCAGAAAACCCAAAATATTCCAAACTAGCTACTTTAAGTGAAATCAAAGAAAATGACTTCAATTTAAATATTCCAAGATATATCGATACATTTGAAGAAGAGGTTGAAATTGACATAAAAGCGGTAGAGGAAGAAATAAAAACTCTAGAAAGTGAGCTTTTAAAAGTCAGGAGTGAGATGTCTGAAATTTTAAAGGAATTAGAAATATAAATTTTAAACCATTTTTGCCAAATGGGAAAAATGGTTATCAAATTAAATAAAAATAAAATGAATACAAAATTAGCAATTTTTAAAAATAAAGAGATTAGGAAAGCTATTCATAATAATGAATGGTGGTTTTGCGTTAATGATGTTGTTGAAGCGCTTACCGATTCAATCAATGTTGCGGAATATATTAAAAAACTTCGTAATCGAGATGAAGAACTTACCAAGGGGTGGGGACAAATTGTCACCCCCCTTTCACTTGAAACACAAGGTGGTAAGCAAAAGCTGAACTGTGCCAATACCGAGGGCTTGTTTAGAATTATTCAATCAATTTCATCTCCAAAAGCAGAACCTTTCAAACAATGGCTAGCAAAGGTTGGATATGAAAGAATTCAAGAAATTAAAGATCCAGAACTTGCTACCAAAAGAACCAGAGCTTTATACAAGGCAAAAGGCTATAGTGATGATTGGATTGAAAAAAGAATGCGTGGCATTGCAATTCGTGAAGAATTAACAGAAGAACGGCAAAAAAGAGGAGTAAAAGAGCAAAAAGA
Source organism: Rickettsiales bacterium (assembly GCA_044371635.1). Taxonomy (GTDB): domain Bacteria; phylum Pseudomonadota; class Alphaproteobacteria; order Rickettsiales; family UBA1997; genus CAILUF01. Next base: position 2,910 of record JBILTH010000045.1, on the reverse strand, counting down.
ATATTCAATCCTTACCGCAGAAATTAGCAAAGCCACATTTGGCTTAACCCCAAGCCAATATAAAAAACATAAAAATTTAAAAAGAGAAAATTTAAGGGATCATATGAATAATCTTGAATTAATTTTTTCAATGTTAGGCGAAAGAGCAACAACAGAAATTACAGGAGTAAATGACACGCAGGGCTTTGATAATTTAAAAAAAGATGCCAAAACAGGTGGAAAAATTGCCGGTGATGCCAAAAAAGCGTTGGAGCAAAAAACTGGCAAAAAGGTTGTGAGCAAAGAGAATTATTTGGAAAAAGAGCAAAAAAAAGCTATTGAGAAAGGAAATGGAGGTGAAGATGTTTGAGAATATAAACTATATTGATATAATCTTAACTATTATTGCCCTATTAATAGGAGTGGTAGCACTTAGAGTAAAAATTTCTTTTGATGTTAATGATTGGCTTAAAGAGCGAAAGAAAATAAAATTGACCAAATTACAAAATATTTGTCCTCATGTTTCGATATTTAAAAAAGATGAAAATTTACATATTCAATCAGATTTTGAATCGCCACCAGGAACTCTTAAATGGCAATGTTCAACATGCGGAATGATAGCCAACAATGTTGATGAATCACATATTCAATATTGGCTAAAGAACCCTAAAGATTTAATTAAGAGGAAAGAGTTATTACAAAAAGAAATGAAAAAAGCAGGTTATGTATAAATCAACAATTACAATCAGATCATTATGATAAAAGAGATTAATATACCAAGTGGATGGAGAGAAATTAAATTGGGGGAGGTTTTTCTCTTTTTAAGGACCTCCTCTTATTCCAGATGTCAAACTTCTAAAGCTTCTAAAAATGCTTTATATATCCATTATGGAGATATACATAAAATCAATAATCTTACTTTAGATTTTAAGCAAGAGAATATTTTGAGATTGAATGATGATATAGATTCTTCATCTTTAGATTTCTTGCAAAATGGTGATTTAATTGTTGCTGATGCTTCTGAAGATTACTTGGGAATAGGATCTTGTTCTGAAATCAAAAATTTAAATGAGAGAGCTGTATCCGGACTCCATACTTTTGCATTAAGACCAAATATAAATTTTATAAAAACTGGCTTTTCCTCTTTGTTGCTTAATAGTTTTTTTGTAAAAAATTACTTAAAGAAAATTGCAACTGGAGCATCGGTATTAGGAATATCGAAATATTATCTTGCAAGAACTCCTTTAATACTTCCGCCCCTTCAAGAGCAAAAAGCAATTGCTGATATATTAGAAAAATGGGATGAAGCAATTGAAAAAACTTCCAAACTAATTGATGCAAAAAGGAAAAAGTTTGAGTGGTTACTTAATAATTTGATAAAAAAACAACAAGGATATGAATATGAGAGTTTGAAACTCGTAGATTGTTGTAAAAAAATTACAACAGGAAAGTTAGATGCTAATGCAATGGTAAAAAATGGCAAATATAGATTTTATACATGTGCAAAAGAGCATTATTTTATAGATGATTATAAATTTGATGGTGAGGCCTTATTAGTTTCTGGGAATGGTGCTAATGTTGGATATATTCATTACTATAAAGGAAAATTCAATGCTTACCAAAGAACCTATGTGTTAATGAATTTTTATAAAAATATTCATTATATAAAATATTGTTTGGACAAAAATTTGAGTAAAAGAATCAATGCTCAGGTTAATGGTGGAAATACACCATATATAAAGCTTGAGACAATTAGCGAGATGATGATAGAGATTCCAAACTCTAAAATTTTACAAGAAAATATTGTAAATACCCTCAACACTGCAAAAAAAGAAATCACTATTTTAGAGGAAATTTTAGCAAAATACAAAAACCAGAAAAAGGGTTTAATGCAAAATCTACTAACTGGAAAATTAAGAATTAACAAGAAGGAGTGTAAATAATGGCAAAGAAACTTATACCAATAGCTATAGCTTATGATTTTGATGGAACTTTAGCGCCTGGAAATATGCAAGAACATCAATTTCTTCCTAATATAGGAATATGTAAAGAAAAATTTTGGAAAGAAGTTAAAGATCTATCAAAACTTCATCAGGCTGATGAAGTTTTGGTTTACATGAATCTGATGCTTAAAAAAGCTAGTGCAAGCGGTGTTTCAGTTAGAAAGGAAGATTTTAAAAATAGTGGAAAAAGCATAAATCTTTTTGAAGGAGTGGATAGTTGGTTTGACAGAATTAATGCCTACGCAAAGACTATTGGGGTTAAGGTTGATCACTATCTAATATCGTCTGGAAATGAAGAAATTTTTATGGGCACTAAAATTGCCAAAAAGTTTGAAAAAGTATATGCATCAAAATTTATTTTTGATCATCATGGCGTTGCTGATTGGCCTGCTCTAGCTATTAATTATACCACAAAAACTCAATATCTATTTCGAATAAATAAAGGTATTCACGATCTGAGTGATCATGCTTCAGTAAATAAATTTGTTAACAAAAAAGATAGGCCGGTGCCATTTGAAAACATGGTTTTTATTGGTGATGGAGCAACTGACATACCTTGCTTTAGATTGGTCAAAGATCAAGGCGGCTTGTCTATAGCTGTTTACAAGGAAAAAACGAGTGGCGCTAAATCTAAAGCGGATAATTATCTTAAGGATGGCAGAGTCCACGCTGCTGTTCCAGCAAACTATAAAGAAGGCAGTGACCTTGAAAAGATAATTAAGAAACAAATTGATAATATTGTTTCTAAATATGCTTTAAACGATCTGTTGGAGGACAAAATATAGATGAAAACATTTAGATTCAACGAAGAATATCTTTCTCAAATTCCGGCTCTCCAACTTCTTGGTAATTTGGGCTACAAAATTTTAACTCCCAAAGAGTGCCTAAATTTAAGAGGCGGAAATTATAGTAATGTTATTTTAGATGG
>JBILTH010000184.1:0-2601 GCA_044371635.1 Rickettsiales bacterium | reverse complement strand
TGCAAAATTTCTTTTTAAATTTTTTCGTAAGTAAATATGAGAAAGTTTTGTATACTTGTTTTGCCATAGGTTTTATGTAGACAAATTATAGTTTTAGTAGATGTGAAAATAAACTAGAATTGTTTAGAGTCTACCTGTATATCAATACAGGTAAGAGGCTTTTTAAAGATTTTTAGTCAAAAAAAATGAAACTAGATTTGGAGTTATGAATGGGATTTGATATTATTCTTCAACTATATTGCTAGAAACATTAACGCAAGCAACAACTTGACATGCTATACCTTCTTTTCTACCTAAAAAGCCTAATTTTTCAGTTGTTGTTGCTTTAATATTAATATCAGAAGCGTTTGTTCCTAGCAGATTGGCAAGATTTTGTTGCATTAACAATTTATAATCGGAAATTCTGGGTTGTTCGGCAATAATGGTGATATCAATATTAACAATATTAGCTTTTTTATGATTAAGCATGCTAACAACTTTATTTAACATAATTTGCGAATTACAATTATACCATTTTTCGGTATTAGGAAAATGTTCTCCAATATCGCCAGCACCAATAGATCCAAGTAAAGCATCCATCAAAGCATGAATAACCACATCGCCATCAGAATGAGCTATCACTTTACCTACAAAAGGAATATCAATGCCGGCAAGTTTAATAGTTTGATTATCAACACTATAATCGAAAGCATGAACATCGAAACCGCAACCAATTTTAGTTTGTTTGTTGGAGCCAAAAATAAAATTAGATAAATATTTTGCTCTTTCATAATCTTCTTGAGTAGTTATTTTAAAATTATTTTGCGAACCAGGAACTATTGCTACAGGAATGCCTGCATATTCGTTTAAAGAAGAATCGTCCGTAAAATGCAAGTCTTTGAAAGCAGTGTGAGAATGCAAAATATCGCTATATAAAAAGCCCTGCGGAGTTTGTGCTCGCCATAAATTTTCACGTTCTAAAGTCCATTCGATTTTGCCTTCACCAATTTTTTTTAAAGTATCTTCAACGGCAATAGCAGGAATAACAGCAGGATGAGTTTCAAGTTTTTCTAAAATACCATTGATTATTCTTTTTGAAACAAAAGGTCTAACTCCATCGTGAATTAAAACTTTACTAGGAGAATATTCTTTTAAAGCAATCAAGCCATTATATATAGATGCTTGCCTAGTTTCGCCACCAAAAACTGGGTTTAATAAATCAAGACCAATTACCGCATTTTCGTATAATAAAAGATCGTCTGGATGAATAATACAAATAACATCGTCAATTTTTGGATGATTCAGAAATGCTAAAATAGAATGTCGCAGCATATGTACTCCAAGCAACGGTAGATATTGTTTTGGAATGCCATTTTCTTGCAATAAACGAGAACCTCTACCGCAAGCAGTAATGAGGGCAACAATTTTGTTGGTCATAATTTTAGTTTGGTTACTTATAATCTTGAATTCTTTGCATCATTTCGTTACGGAAATTTTTAATTAAACCCTGCACGGGCCAAGCGGCAGCATCGCCTAAAGCGCAAATTGTATGCCCTTCTATTTGTTTGCTAATATTATAAAGCTGATCAATTTCTTCTGTTTTTACATTACCAACCACCATACGATCAAGAATACGCATCATCCAGCCTGTTCCTTCTCGACAAGGAGTGCATTGACCGCAGGATTCGTGTTTATAAAAATGCGATAACCTAGCAATTGCCTTAATAACATCGGTTGATTTATTCATAACAATAACTCCAGCAGTGCCTAAACCAGTGCCTACAGCCTTTAAAGAATCAAAATCCATTAAAACCGTATCGCAAATTTCTTTTTTAATTAACGGAACAGAAGAACCACCCGGTATAACAGCCAATAAGTTATCCCAGCCACCAATTACCCCGCCTGCATGTTTTTCGATAAGCTCTTTTAAAGAAATACCCATTTCTTCTTCAACATTACAAGGTTTATTAACATGCCCTGAAATACAAAAAATTTTGGTGCCTGTATTTTTTTCTCTACCTAAAGAAGCAAACCAAGAAGCTCCCCTTCTTAAAATAGTTGGCACAACTGCGATAGATTCAACATTATTAATCACCGTTGGGCAACCATACAAACCAATTAAAGCAGGAAAGGGCGGTTTTAATCTAGGCTGACCTTTGTTGCCTTCTAAACTTTCTAGTAATGCCGTTTCTTCACCGCAAATATAAGCACCTGCTCCGCGATGAATATAAATATCGAGATCATAACCAGAATTGCAAGCATTTTTACCAATTAATTTAGCATCATAAGCCTCATCGATGGCTTTTTGTAAAACTTCGGCTTCACGAAAATATTCGCCCCTAATATAAATATAGCAAGTTTTTGCATTGATAGCTCTTGATGCCAACAATGCTCCTTCAAGCAACTTGTGCGGTTCGTATCTTAAAATATCTCTATCTTTGCAAGTGCCGGGCTCAGATTCGTCGGCATTAATTACTAAATAATGAGGCTTTCCTGTGTGTTGATTTTCTTTTTTAGGCACAAAAGACCACTTCATACCAGTAGGAAAACCAGCACCTCCGCGCCCTCTTAAACCAGAATTTTTGATTTGCTCAATGATATAATCACAACCTTTATCAACAA
>JBILTH010000098.1:0-4270 GCA_044371635.1 Rickettsiales bacterium | reverse complement strand
ATAGTAGATGCTTTGGTTGATATCGGCAGAGCCACCAACATAGATGTTGATATTGATCCCGCAATCAATAATTCTGGCGGTGTAATTATAAATGCTAATAATCGACCACTCAAAGAAATTATCGATCGCATTTGTACTCAGGCCAATCTGCGATATTCTTATAAAAACAAAGTTTTATTTTTCGAACCAGATAAATCTTTCTTAAAAAATTATTATTCCGATTTCTTGCCAGAATCTGCTCTATGGGACGAAGTAAAAACCAATCTCGAAAATATCTTGCTGGCAGAAGCTCCAAGAAATAATACTACCACCACTTCTGAATCAGATCAATCTTCTTCTTTATCTTCTTCGTCTTCTTCTGGTGCTCAAAATAATGGCTCGGTTGTGGCAAATAAAAATTCTGGTTTCTTTACTGTTTATGCCAATACTCGTCAACATTTAGCCATAGAAAAATATCTTACCGAAATCAATAAACAAACTTCTGCTCAAGTTTTAATTGAAGCAAAAATAGTAGAAGTTTCTCTAAACGATAGTTTTAAGGCAGGCATAGATTGGGGACACAAATCTTGGGGAGCAATAGGTGGTGGCAGTCAAGATACCAATATAGATTTCTTTGCAGGTAACATGTACAACAATACTGGTCTTTCTTACATACCTGGAAAAACTGTTAAAATTTTTGGTCTAGGTCCTGATATCAATTTAGCAGTAAAAGCATTATCAACTTTTGGCTTAACCAAAGCAATTTCTAGCCCAAGAATCAATGCCATAAATAATCAAAAATCAACCCTTACTTTTGCCAATAAATTAGTATATTTTAAAATAGAGCAAACCGCAGGGGTGGCGGCTGCGATAGGCAGTCAACCAATTTCTCCAGCTACCAACTCAACTAAACAAGAAGAATCGGTAGGTGTTATTCTTAATCTAATTCCATCGATAAATCTTAAAACTAACGAAATAACCATCAACATAGAACCTAAATTTACCACCAGCAACCAATCTGTCAAAGATCCAGTAAATGTAAACAATTTAATACCTGTAATTGTTACAAGAGAACTAAAAACAATTGCTAAAATACAAAGTGGCAATGTTTTAGTTTTAGGTGGATTAATGGAAGATTCATCTAATAACTCACAAACAGGGGTTCCTTTTTTAAGCAGAATTCCAATATTAGGGTGGTTTTTTAAATCTGTCAATCGCTCTTCACAAATAAAAGAAACTGTAATTTTCATTAAAGCAACCATTATCAATCCTAGCTCTCAAGCTAATTCTGTTGATCGTGAGTTACAAGAAAAATATGACATCAATCGCAGAGAATATTTTTAATTATATTATGTTGTCAATTTTAAAATACATTTTACGAAATGGCTTGCGTGATAAGCTATATCTTGGCTTATTTATTACCATTGCTATATCTTTAGCAATCGCAATATTTTTAGGCTCCACCATGTTAGTTGAGCAAAATCAAACTAGAATTGTCTATTTTGCTGGTTCTTGTCGCACAATTTTATCTTGTGGTTTAATTTTATTTGTTTGCATCACCATTAACAGAGCTTTTGAAAACAAAGAAATCGAGTTTATTCTATCAAAAGCAATTTCTCGAGAACAATTTATTATTGGCTATCTACTTGGTTTTGTTGTGGCAACTATAATAATTTTACTTCCCATTAGCATAATCGCAATGTTAATTTTTAATATCTGTAATTTGGGCTTACTTTATTGGTTTCTTACCGTTCTTGCCGAAAATTGTATTGTAATTTGTTTTGCTCTACTTAGTTCTCTTGTTTTAAAAAATGCTTTTTCTGCTATTTTATCTTCTTTTGGTTTTTATGCAATCTCACGCTTAATGGGTATGTTTGTTTTAGCAATTGAATTACCAGAAAGAATTAACATCAACTCAAGTAATATTTTAGCCATGTCTTTAAAATTTTTATCAGTTTTTTTTCCTAGAATCGATCTTTATGCTCAAAGTTCTTGGCTTGTTTATTCTAACTCCATCAATTCTGCTGAATTATTAATTGTTTTTTTTCAGTCTATTATTTACTTGCCTTTACTTATTTTTATGTCTTTTCACGATTTTAAGAAAAAACAGTTTTAATCATGCAATATAAAACTTTTTTCTATATATATTCTCATAAAATATTTTTTTGGTTATTTGTTGTTTGTTTTGCTATACAAACTTGGTTTTGGAATAAAACAGAATCTTATCATAAAAAACAACAACTAATATCAGAATCTCCTAGCAAATATGCGATTTCGGCAATCTCTTTTGGTGATAAAGAGTTTTTATTTCGAGTTCTTGCTACTAAAATTCAAAATTCAGGTGATATTTTTGCTGGCTTTGTCGCTCTTAAATATTACGATTATAAAAATCTTTATCAATGGCTAAAAACACTCGACACACTAAATAATCAATCATTATTAATGCCATCACTTGCTAGTTATTACTATTCTCAAACACAAAAAAAATCAGATAACATCTATATTATAAACTATCTCGATGAATTTGCTAGTAAAGATATTGATAAATATTGGTGGTGGATGTTTCAAGCAACTTTTATTGCCAAACGTGATTTAAAAGATTATAATTTAAGCTTAAATCTGGCCAACAAGTTAGCGCAAAGTAAAGCGCAAAATGCACCTCTTTGGATTAAACAAATGCCCGCTTTTATTAGTGCCGCAATGGGCAACAACTGTTTAGCTTTAAAAATTATTAATAACATTTTACAAGATTATGAAAAAAAACAAACATCGCTAAATTCTACTAAATCTAACAATCCAGAAATGGTTAAAGAAATTAATTTCATGAAATTTTTCATTGAAAAACAAATTTTTCTATTAAAGCAACAAAATTTTAATGCCAAACAATGTATTTAAATTCTCTTGCCACAATAATTGGCATTGCCCTGCAGGAAGATAATGCAACACAAGACATAACAACCGATATTACAATTGATTATCAACAAGAAAATGATTTTATCATCATCGCAAAACAAGATATGGTTTTATCTGGTATGGAGGCCATTGAAGAAACATTTTCTCAACTAAAACAACATCATAAATTTAGAAATCATCATTATCAATTAATCAATCACTATCAAGATGGTGATTTTGTTTTTGCCAATCAAACAATTGCTAGTGGTAAAGCTTCTACTCAATTAATTTTAGCAGGAGAAAGAACTCTTCTCAATATTTTACAACACCTAAGTGGTATTGCTACCAAAACCAATAATTTTGTTAAAAAATTAAATAATCCTGCTATCAAAATATTTGATACCCGCAAAACTCTTCCAGGTTTAAGAGATTTGCAAAAATATGCAGTAAAATGTGGCGGAGGTAATAATCATAGATTTTGTTTAGCTAGTCAAATTTTAATCAAAGATAATCATATTGCTTCTAATAATAATATTACACAAACCATTAAAAAAGCACAATCTAACAATAAAAAAAACTTATTACTAGAGGTAGAATGCGATAATCTTAAGCAAGTTACAGAAGCAATATTAACCAATCCTAGCATTATTATGCTCGATAATATGTCAATAAATCAAATCGTTGAATGTTGTAATATTATTAAAAGACATAGCCAACAAATCATTATCGAAGTTTCTGGTTCAATCAATCTGCAAAACATCGATCTATATAGCAATTTAAACATAGATCGTATTTCCATTGGCTCCATCACTCACTCTGTTGCTAGCATCGATATTTCTCTTGATTTTTTATAAACATTATTTATTGATAAATTTTAAATTTAAACACAGCCCAAAAAAAACACTTTGTTATAACAAGATACTAATGAGAACTGTTACATCCCAAATTATATTTTACTTTTTTACCATTTTTGGTATAAATTTTACCTATTTTTAGCCTAATTTTATTTTCAGTTGTGCTAATGCAACACGATATTATTTTCAGTTGTGCTAATGCAACACTATATTATTTTAGTTGTGCTAATGCAACAACACGATATGTTTAATATAAATCTAAAAATAACTAAAATTTCTCCTCAAAACTAGCAAAAAAGTAAAATATAATTTGGAATGTAACAGTGCCATTCTCTAAAAAAATACCAAAAAAACTACACAATCAAAAAGTAAATGAAAACATTAGAGATAGATGAGCTTTTTATATCATGTTTAAAACAAAATTTACAAAGTTTAACATATGGGCTTGTTGTTGATGAAAAAAACAAAAAAATGAAGTTGTTGATATTGAAACAACTACATCAAGAGATTTTGGATCGAAAGATAACAGATGAAATTGTTGATAG
>JBILTH010000044.1:0-7434 GCA_044371635.1 Rickettsiales bacterium | reverse complement strand
ATTTCATCAATAATAATATTTTGAAAGTTTTTGCAGGCTTTAATTTGTTTTTGTTGAATAAAAATTTTACTTGGAAAATTATTTAAAGCTCTTTTTAAAACAAGCTCTAAAGGTATAGATAAATTATGATGCCAAATGGTTTTGATAATGCCGAGTGCTTGCCTTCTAAGAGCGAATGGATCTTTAGAGCTAGTAGGTTTTTGATTGATAAGAAAAAAACCAACCAAACTATCAATTTTATCTGCTAAACTTAAATTAACCGCTAACGGATTGGTAGGTAGGGCAGAATTTGCTGAATTTGGCAGATAGTGTTGTTGTATTGCTTCTATTATATCTTGATTTTGCTGTTGCTGACTAGCATAAAAAGCGCCAATTTTTCCTTGTAATTCTGGCATTTCTGCAACTGCTTTAGTTGCGAGATCGCACTTGGCTAAATTGCATGCTAATTCAATTTGATTAAGATTGCAATGCGGAATAAATACTGCCATAAATTTTGCTAAATCATTTATTCTTTGAGTTTTGGCAAAAACACTTCCTAAATCTTGATGAAAATTAATATTTTTTAACTTTATCAAATAGTTTATGAGAGGTTGTTTTAAATCTTCTTCAATAAAAAATTTTAAATCAGATAAACGAGCATCAACAACTTTTTGATTATCTAAAATAATTTTTTGATGAAAATTAGTATTTAACTGATTGGTAGTAAAAAAGAAAAAAGGAGCAAGTTGATTTTGTTTATCTAGAGCAAGAAAATATTTTTGATTATTTTCAAGAGTAACAATAAGGGCTTCTGGGGGTAAAGATAAAAAATTAGGTTGAATTTCTGCTTGTAAAACTGCAATTTTTTCGGATAAACCCGCCACTTCTTGCAATAAAGAAGAATTTTCTTCAATTAAAACCAAATTATTTTTTTGAAGCAATTTTTGTAATTGTTGCAAAATAAAATTAATTCTATCGGATTGACTAAACATAATTTTATGTTGCTGCAAAACATTAAGATATTCACTGGCTTGATTTAATTTTATTTGTTGAAATTTATCAATATTAACAATGTTATTGGTGGTTAAATTAAAAAAACTAAAATCAACTATTTTATTTTCAAACATTGCTAAAAGATTTCTTACTGGTCTAATCCAAAAATTGGTGCATTGTTGATGATTTGGCATTTTCATTGATTTTTGCCAAATATTTTGCATTTTTTGTAAAATGGAAAGTAAAGATTGAGTAATAATATGAGTTGTATCAATATTTTGTGGCACAGTTTGATAAACAAAAAAATTATTTTCAATATTTAATTGTGAAATATTGTTTAATTGATTGGCTTTTAAAAAACCATCGATAGCAAATTGATTGCTATTAATATTGGGGCCAATTTTTTTTACCGATTCTTTGATTTGTTTGGCAGATAAATTAGTGAGAATTAAAATTAATCGATTGCAACTAATGTGAGTTATAAGATTTTGCTCTTGAAAATTTAGTTGATTTTTTTGCAATGTTTCATAAGATATTTGCCGAAATTGTTTTAGGGCATAATCTTGCATTTTAGCAGGTATTTCTTCACAGTAAAGCTCAAAAGTAAAAGTGTATTTCATAAAATTAAAAAGTTTCAACCCGAATAAATTTGCTTTCTTTAATAATTGATTTATCAAGCAAATCAAGAGCATTAATAATGGTTTGTTCGCTTTGCTTACTGGTGATAATACCGCAAATAACTTCTTGATCGTTAGGTGTAATACAGCTTGCTTGTATGCAATCTATTTGAGAATTTTGAAAAATATTTTCGATATCTAAATTATTTTGCGATTTATCAAAACGCAGTGAAATAAAATATTTATCAAATCGTTGTGTAATTGGAATTATTTTTAACTGATCATTTGCGACAACATTTGGATTATAACCAAGAGTTTGCTTACTATAAGTGTTGTTTGCAATATCAAGTAAATCGGCCACAACAGCAGAAGCGGTAGGATTACCACCTGCCCCTTTTCCTACAAAAAAACTATCTTCAAAATATTGACCATAGGTAAGAATGCAATTGTAAGAACCGTCAACTTGAGCTATTTGGTGTTGTTGCGAAATTAAAGCAGGATAAACTGCTTGTAAAACTTGATTATTTTCTTGTTTTTGATAGGTTGCTAACAGTTTTATTTTATAACCAAGTTGATGTGCTAGTTTAATGTCGATAGCAGTTATTTTGGTAATGCCTTCGATATAAGTTTGTTGAATATTGGGCATGCTATTTGAGACCAAAGAAGCTAAAATACTAATTTTGTGAGCAGAATCTATGCCTTCTATATCAAAAACAGGATCAGCTTCGGCAAAACCAAGTGCTTGAGCCTGTTTTAGAGATGGTAAAAAATCTTGCTTTTTGTTGGTCATTTCGCTTAAAATAAAATTACAAGTGCCGTTTAAAATTGCATAAATCTTGCTAATTTCATTTGCCAAAAAACTTTGTTGATAAGCTTTAATAACAGGCACAGAAGCAGCAACAGAAGCCTCGTAAAGCAATGCAGTGTTGTTGTGATGAGCTATTTTTGCCAATTCATAACCGCAACAAGCAAGCAAGGCCTTGTTGGCGGTGATAACTTTTTTATTGTTTTGTAAAGCCAAAATAATTAATTGTTTAGCAATATCTTGCCCCCCAATCAGCTCAATAATAACATCAATTTCTGGATTATGAGCCATATCAAGTGGATTTTCATAAAACTTAACATCAGAAGAAATAAAATCTTTGGTAGTTTTAGAAGAAACGGCAACTATCCTTAAGTAATTGTTGCTTTTTAATTTTAGCAGCTCGGGGTTATTAAAAATTATTTGATAAACCGCTTTACCAACCACCCCTAAACCAGCCAAGCCTATTTTGATAATATTTTGCATATAAAGTATTGTAAAAAAAACTTAAAAAAGTGTTTGCAAAAATATTTTATTATTGCTACCATTAGTTGCAAGCTTTTTGTTTGTTTATAATTTTTTCTTAAAAAATTCTTTTTTTAGGGGATTGTAGCTCAGCGGTTAGAGCAGGGCGCTCATAACGCCTTGGTCGTAGGTTCGATCCCTACCAATCCCACCACCTTTCAAGCCCTATGCATTTTATTGTTGGCAATAAACATTTTTCTCACTCCAAAGTAAGTGCTAATTTTAATAAAAAAGCTCAACAATATCAAAAATACAGTCAAATTCAGCAACAAGCCTCTGCTAAACTTTTTTGTTTAGTGCAGAAATATTTTATAACTCAATTATCATTAGCCCAAAAAATTCTTGATGCCGGTTCAGGCACTAGTATTATTGGCAGAACTTGGCAATTTAGCAGTTCTTCTCAAGTTTTTGAAGTTGATTTTTCTTTCGAAATGCTAGCTTTTTGGCAAGATCGTCCTAAAAATTTTTTTCCTGTTTTAGCCGATATTTACCACTTACCATTTAATAATCATTACTTCGATTTTATTATCTCTTCTTTTGCTTTACAGTGGCTTAATCATAATGCTCTGATTAGCCTAAATCAGGTGTTAAAACACAATGGCTTGTTAGCGGTTGCTTTGCCTAATAACAATTCGTTGCAAAATTTAAAAAATATTATCAAAGTTAATCAACTACCTAATCATGAATGGTTTTTGCAACAGTTAACAAATTGCGGTTTTGAAATAATTCATCATTCTTGGCAAAATTTTTGCCAGTCTTTTACAAGCTTACAACAAGCTTTGCATTATTTTAAAAACATTGGAGCCAACACCAAAACCACTCAACACAATAATTTTTCTCAACTGCTTAAACAAAAAAACTTGTGGCAACAACAAGCTCAACTTGATTGGCAAGTAAGTTTTTTTCTCGCTAAAAAAATATCATAAATTATGCATTATCAAATACAGCTTAATCATCTTAATCATTCTGCAGCTTTAATTAATTGCCCAGCTGATAGTAAAGGTTTTATTATTTCTCAAATTATTGCTCAAAAAAAATTTACAACTAACGATATAGTTTTTATTGCCAACAATGATGCCGAAATGCTTTTTGTTACTAATCAAATAAAATTTTTTAGCCCCACTTTACCAATTATTACTTTTCCTGCTTTTGATTCTTTACCCTACGATCGCTCTTCGCCAAAACCGCAAATTTTAGCTCAACGAATCAAGGCTTTATTTTTATTACAAAAACAAGCAACAAGTCCTAGGTTAATCATTACTTCTGTAAATGGCATAGTGCAGAAAACTATTGCCAAAAATAATTTGCAAAATATTGGTTTATCAATTAGCAAAGGTGATAAAGTTTTAGTAAAATCTATTGCTAATTTGTTAATAAATTTAGGCTACACTCGGCAAACTACCGCCAACGAAGTGGGCGAATTTGCAATGAGAGGAGGTATTGTTGATGTAGTTTTGCAACAAGCGGCCGATATTATTGGCTATCGACTCGATTTTTTTGGCGAAGAGGTAGAATCAATAAAAATCTTCGATCCCATCACTCAATTAAGCTATGAAGAAGTAAAAAAACTCGAAATTTTACCAACTAGCGAATTATTTTTTCAAACTGAAAATTTACAAACTTTCAAAGAAAAATATCGTAGTTATTTTAGCTATCAATCAAACGATTTACTTTACGATGCAGTAAGTAATAATAGGCATTATCCTGGTTTAGAAAACTGGCTTCCATTATTTTATGAGCAAGATTTAGTTAATATTTTTGATTATTTCTTACAACCGCTAGTATTTTATGATAAAAATCTCGATGAAAATATCAACTATCGCTTCAAAACCATTAACGAATATTATCAAAACAGATTAGACGAACAAAAAATTCACCTAGAAAATTTATACAACCCAATTTTACCCGAATTATTATATTCAAAATTTAACATCAATACTCAAAAATTAGTTATCGAATTTAGTGAAAACGAAAAATTAAGCAAGCAAAATTTAGTAAAACTCGATTTAAACATACGTTCAATACCAAATTTTACCGCCACCGCCAGAATCAATAAACAAGATCCGCTAATATTATTTTCACAATATTTAGAAGCTAATCAGCATAAAAAAAATCAATTTTTGCTTGGCTATTTACAACCAAGCATGCAAGACAGACTCCCCAAACTTCTGCACGATTATCAAGTTTATACTCATCAAATCAGCAATTTTGCAGAGCTTAATCAAGCTTATGCAAATAAAATTTACCTCACAAAACTACCTTTACATTTTGGTTTTTCGGTAGAAAATTTATTTATCATAGGCGAACAAGCTTTGTTTGGCGAAAAAACTAGCCATCAACATAGTAATAAAAGCAGTTCACAACGCATTATCGAAGAAACTTTAGCTATTGCTTGCAACGAATTAGTGGTGCATCGTGATTATGGTATTGGCAAATTTTTAGGAATTCAACCACTGGTGGTTTTAGGCAATAAAATAGATATGCTAAAAATTTTATATGCTAATAACGATACTTTATTTGTGCCAGTTGATGATATTGGTCTTATTTATCGTTATTCTGCCGAAAATCCTGCTATACAACTCGATAAACTTGGTAATTCTAATAGTTGGAAAACTCGTTGTAAAAAAACCCAAGATAAAATAAAACTCACTGCCGAAGAATTGCTAAAAATAGCCGCCATCAGAAAAACCACTCAAGGCATCATTTTTGAGCCAGATCAGCACTTATATAACGAATTCATTGCTCATTTTGGCTTTACCGAAACACCAGATCAAGCAAGGGCAATTTTAGAAGTAGAGCAAGATTTACAAAGTGGCAAACCAATGGACAGGCTAATTTGTGGCGATGTTGGTTTTGGTAAAACCGAAGTTGCACTTCGCGCTTCTGCCATGGCTTGCTTGCAAAAAAATGCAACACAAGTAGCAATAATAGCCCCTACAACCATATTAGCAAGGCAACACTACCGTAATTTCAGCAAAAGATTTTCTTATAGCAAAATAAAAATCGCCCTACTCTCTCGACTCACTTCAGCAAAAGAAGCGAAAAACATCAAAGAAAATTTGCAAAAAGGCAGTATTGACATTATTATTGGCACACATTCTTTACTGGCTGATAGTGTTAAATTTGCTAATTTAGGCTTGGTAATTATTGATGAAGAGCAACATTTTGGAGTTGCTCAAAAAGAAAAATTAAAAAAACTCAAAAATGCTGTGCATTTACTCACTCTTTCGGCAACTCCTATTCCTCGGACTCTGCAAATGTCACTTGGTGGGGTAAAAGATTTAAGCCTAATTGCCACTCCTCCTCTTGATAGATTAGCAGTGAGAAACTTTGTTTTGCCTTATGATGCAGTAATTATAAAAGAGGCAATTATGCGCGAATATAATCGTAGCGGGCAAGTATTTTTTGTAGTGCCCAGAATAAAAGACTTGCAAGAAATCTTACCGCGCTTACAAGTTTTACTACCAGAGCTTACTATTGCAGTAGCAAACGGACAAATACCAGGAGCAAAATTAGAACAGATAATGAGTGAATTTCTAGAAGGAAAAATAGATGTTTTACTTTCTACTACTATCATCGAATCAGGAATCGATATTGCCAATGCCAATACTATGATTATTTACAAAGCCGAACATTTTGGTTTAGCTCAACTTTATCAATTAAGAGGCAGAGTTGGTCGAGGAAAAATCAGAGGTTATTGTTATTTTATGCTTGATAAAAATCAAAAAACTAGCAAAGAAAACATGAAAAAACTCGAAGTAATGCAAAGGCTTGATTCTCTTGGGGTTGGTTTTAATGTGGCAAGCTCCGATCTCGATATTCGTGGTAGCGGAAATTTATTAGGCGAAGAGCAGTCAGGAAATATCAACGAAGTTGGGGCAGAATTTTATCAACAACTTTTATTTGAAACCGTCAATCAATTAAAGGCAAACGATACAGAAAATTATCATCCAAGCCATCAAGTAGCAGTAAAACTTGGAGTTTCAATGTTTATTGCCGAAGAATATATGCCAGATGTATCGTTAAGAATGAGTTTTTATAAAAAAATCTCTTGCTTAAAAACCGAAACCGAATATCAAAATTTACTCAACGAATTAATCAATCGTTTTGGCAATCCACAACCAGAAACCATTAATTTACTTGAAATGGCAATTTTAAAAAATCGCTGTTGCCAAATGCAGATAGCAAGTTTAGAGCTAGTGAATCAAGGAATACAATTAGTTTTTTATGAAAACAAATGCAGTTTTGCCGAAAAAATTTTAGCATTTAGCTTGCAAAAACAAAATAAAATTAAAATCCTGCCCCAACAAAAACTATTATTTTTTGCCAATCATCAAAATTTTAACACTTCGCAAAAGTTTTCTTTATCCCACCAAGTTTTACAATTTTTACAAGATTTATAATGGCACTGTTGAATTCCAAATTTGTTTTAATAGTGTAAAAAAAACAGATGTAATTATATAACTTTTGGGGGGCTACTTTGTCTTTTATATTTTTCAACTATTTTTAGATATGTTT
>JBILTH010000043.1:0-7502 GCA_044371635.1 Rickettsiales bacterium | reverse complement strand
AACATTAGCAACAGCAAAAGATAAAACAATTAAAAACAATTGAAAATGCGAGTAATCTAAAACAAATTGTTGGACAAAACTAGCAATATTCATGGTTTAATTTATAATAATTTTGAAATCAAATAGAGATTTCGCCATTTTAACTTGATAATTAAGTTATTAAGACAAATTTTATTAAACATTATTCTCCTTGTCCAGAACTAAAACTAGCAATGTTATCAAAAGAGTATAAATTTTCGATTTTTACAAAATCTATATCGTTTTCAGTTAAACAATGCAAAAGTTGTAAAATATCAACATTTATAACAGACAAATTGGGATTGATAATTTTAGTTGAAGAATCGCCAGTAATGCCCTGCCCCATAAAACGAAGCATTAAAAAATCGCTAGAAATAGAGTTTGGCACAGATTCATTTGGCCACAATACTAACCCTTTAGCACTGATTGTTTTTAATATAAAAACCTTACTGCTAAGATTAGATAATTTTTTATGTAAAGAAGTTAAATTTTCAGCAGACCAGTTAATAAAAACATCGCAACCTATTAGCATTCTTTTTTCACAAGATTGATTTTCGTTTTGATTTTTTTCAATATTTTGATGAGCTGCGGATTGAAAATTAGCAACACTTAATTGCTGTGGCAGATTGCCTAGATTAGTAATTACTGCTTTTGCAAATTCGATAGTTGAAAGTTTTTGTTTACTAGTATTGAAATTATAAATATCTGCTGTATGAAAACCATCTTCTATTGTTTTATAGAGAGCATTTTGTATTTTACTTGCTATTTGAGATTGCCCTAAATGATTAAGCATCATAACTGAAGCTTGAATTAAACCAGTTGGGTTGGCAATATTTTGCCCAGCAATATCTGGAGCAGAACCATGTATTGCCTCAAACATTGCAAAATCTTTGCCAATATTGGCAGAACCTGCCAAACCAACAGATCCAGAAATTTCAGCCACAATATCAGAGATAATGTCGCCATATAAATTTAAAGTAACTATAACATCAAAATTTTCTGGATGAGTGGCTAATTTAGCACAGGCAATATCTATTATGTGATGATCTGTTTGTATTTGCGGATATTGTTTTGCAATTTCTTTAAAAGTATTATGAAACAAGCCATCAGAAAGCTTCATAATATTATCTTTTGAAAAACAAGAAACTTTTTTTCTACCATTTATAACAGCATATTCAAAAGCATAACGAATAATTTTTTGACATCCTTGTTTAGTTATAAGCTTTAAACATTGATAAGAATCAAGAGTATGTCGATGTTCTATGCCCGCATAAAGATCTTCTTCATTTTCGCGAATAATAATAACATCGAGTTTAGGAAATTTAGTTGCCACAAAAGGAAAAAAAGAAGATACTGGTCTTACATTGGCATATAAACCAAGTTTTTTGCGCAATGTAACATTTAAACTTTTATAACCCCCACCTTGCGGAGTGGTTATAGGAGCCTTAAAAATAATGCCAGTTTCGTTAATTTTTTGCCAAGCATCGTTAGTTAAACCAGAATTATAACCTTGTTCATAAACTTTCTTACCCACTTCAATAAAATTAAAACTAAGATCTGCATTAGCTTTTTGTAATATAAGCATAGCACTTTCCATAATTTCTGGGCCTATACCATCACCATAGGCAACTGTAATTCTTTTGGTCATAACAAGGATTATGTTTAATAAATAAGATAAGAAGAAGGAGAAAATATATAAGTCGGGAGCCACCACCACGCAAACCCAGCGTGTGTAGTCATATTCACCAATCAAGGCTGTTGTATTCTGATACACTCCCGACCGATCAAATATTTTAAAAAAACAAAATTTATTTTGCAAGAGCTTTTTTTAGAAAAAGCAATATATTTCACAAATATCACTGAATATTATAGATAATTTCAACTTTATCATCAAAATTAAAGCCAGAATTCAGATTGTTGTATCGCAACCAAGATATTTCAAATAAAGAGTTTATAGATATTTCTGACATTGTATTGTTTGTTAAATATTTAGCATTGCCAATAAATATATTTTGCTGATTTTCTGCATAATATTGTGCAAAATCAGTATAGCCCAAAATTTTTATGAAAAAATTTTTATTAATACCCTCTTTTTTAATATTAAAACCACATAAATAAACATTTTGATTACCACTATCAAGAGCAACAAAAATATTATGATCTTCTAATTTTTGTTGCTTGATATTTTGATAATATTGATAGGCATAAAGAGTAAAATTATCTATTGCCATTACTTTTATATTTAACATAGTTTGCAAAGTTTTTAAAAAAGCTAATCCAACTCTTAATCCCGTAAAACTACCAGGACCTTTGGCGGTGGCAATCAAATCAAGGTTGTAATAATGTAAGTTTTGTTGTTTTAACATATCATCAATTGTTGCTACCATAATTTCGGAATGTTTATGAGATTCTGAAATTTGTCTACTAATAACAAGTTGCTGATTTTGATATATAGCAGCAACAAGATTTAACCCCGAACAATTATAAATTAAACTAATCATATATTTTTTATTTTACCCCTTGTAAGATTTTGTTTTGCAATTATCTTGTAGTTTGTTAATGTTGCTTTTTGTTTGATTTTCAATAAAACTTTAAGCAAAAAAACATAATCTTATCTTATCAATATTTAAAATTAAACAAAATTATGGAAATAACTCCTTTACATAATCATGTTCTGGTCGAAAGAATCGAAGCCGAAAGCAAAACTGCTGGTGGCATCATTATTCCAGATACTGCCAAAGAAAAACCAGCCGAAGGCAAAGTTATTGCTGTTGGCGAAGGCAATCGCGATGACCATGGCAAAAGAATTCCTCTCGATGTTAAAAAAAATGATATCGTTTTATTCACAAAATGGGGCGGTACCGAAATAAAAGTTAATGGCAAAGAATATCTTATTGTTAAAGAGTCTGATATTTTAGCAATTATCAACAAAAAATAATTATCAATTTAATTTTAAATAAAAATGGCTAAAAAAATATCATACGGCACTAAAGCAAGAAGAAAATTAGCTGAAGGTGTAGAAATACTAGCAAAGGCAGTAAAAGTAACCCTCGGGCCTAAGGGCAGAACGGTGGTTATCGAAAAATCTTTTGGTTCCCCTAGAACAACTAAAGACGGTGTAACTGTTGCTAAAGAAATCGAATTATCAAATAAATTTCAAAATCTTGGAGCTCAAATGCTTAAAGAAGTTGCCTCCAGAACTAACGATATTGCAGGCGACGGCACCACTACCTCTATTGTTTTAGCAGAATCAATAATTCATGAGGGCATCAAATCTGTGGCAGCAGGTATTAATCCAATGGATCTTAAAAGAGGAATCGATCTTGCGGTTGCTGAAATCTTAAAAGAACTCACCAAAATGAGTAAAAAAGTTAGCAACCAAGAAGAAATTGCTCAAGTTGCAACAATTTCTGCCAATGGCGATACACTAGTTGGTCAAAAAATTGCCGAAGCAGTTCAGAAAGTTGGTGCTGAAAGCCCAATAACTGTTGAAGAAGCAAAAGGTTTAGAATTTGAAGTAAATGTGGTTGAAGGTATGAGCTTTGATCGCGGTTATCTTTCTCCATATTTCGTAACTAATACCGAAAAAATGATAGTTGAAATGGAAAATCCTTTCATCTTACTATTTGAGAAAAAAATCACCAATTTGCAACCAATGGTTCCCATTCTTGAAGCAGTTGTGCAATCTGGTAGACCACTTTTAATTATTGCCGAAGATGTTGAAGGCGAAGCCTTGGCAGCCTTGGTGGTAAATAAATTAAGAGGTGGTTTAAAAATTGCTGCTGTAAAAGCTCCTGGTTTTGGCGACAGAAGAAAAGCTATCCTTGAAGATATTTCAGTTTTAACTGGTGGTCAGTTAATCTCTGAAGATCTTGGCATGAAACTAGAATCTGTAACTCTACAACAATTAGGTCAAGCAAAAAGAGTAATTATCGACAAAGAAAACACAACTATTGTTGATGGAGCTGGCGAAAGCTCTGATGTTAAAGCTCGTTGCAAAGCCTTAAAATCTCAAATCGAAGAAACCACTTCTGATTATGACAGAGAAAAACTTCAAGAAAGACTTGCTAAACTTTCTGGCGGTGTTGCCATTATTAAAGTTGGTGGAGCAACCGAAATTGAAGTAAAAGAGAAAAAAGATCGTGTTGACGATGCAGTTGCTGCCACAAGAGCCGCAATGCAAGAAGGCATTGTTGCAGGCGGTGGTTCTGCTCTTATTTTTGCTGGTAGAGTTTTGGCAAAATTAAAAGGAGCAAACGACGATCAAAACTTTGGTATTAACATTATCAAAAAAGCTATTCAATCTCCAGTGCGTCAAATTGCTGAAAATGCTGGTTTTGACGGAGCTGTTGTTGCTAATGAAATTATTTCAAAGCAAGAACAAAATTATGGTTATGATGCTCAAAATAATGTTTATGGCGATATGTTTAAAGCTGGCATTATCGACCCTACCAAAGTAGTAAGAACTGCTTTACAAGATGCTTCTTCGGTTGCTGGTTTATTTATTACCACCGAATGTGCTATTGTTGAGAAAAAAGAAGAAAATGCCCATGCTCACCCAGCTCCAGCTGGTATGCCTGGTGGCGGAATGTTTTAAATAACAAACCAAATTTATCTTCATCTTTTATCAAGAAAATGCCCGAAAGCAAGAGTTTTCGGGCATTTTTTATAATTGAAAATATAGCCTTATCTTTTTGGTTAAAAATCTTTAAAAAACAATTACCTATATATCAATATAGGTATAGGTTTTTTAAAGATTTTTAACCAAAAAGATAAGGCTATATTTTCAATTATAAATGGGATTTGGTATTATGCAAAATTTTGTTAAAAACAAATCGAAAGATAATCCTCTCCTCTCTTTCTAAAACTGTCTAGATCTTAAATTAATAAATTAGTAATTGCATTTAATATTAATAATTTTATTTTATTATCAAGTATTTTCTATGATTTTTTAAAAACATAACTTAATATCGGCTAAAATTTTTTTAAACGGTCTTGACATATATTTAGCACCATTTTAATATTGATAAAAGCAGTGTTGCATTCCAAATTATATTTACTTTATTTGCTATTTTTGGTATAAATTTTAGTTATGTTTAGCTTAATTATGTTTAATATTAGCCTAAATATAATTAAAATTTCTCCTCAAAACTAAAATTAAAACAAATTTGAAATTCAACAGTGCCTTAAAATATTATTTTATACTATTTTATTAACACCAAAATGACAACCCAAGCATCAAAAATATCAGAAATAAAAATAACCGAAGAAAAAGGTTTTTTTGCCAATAAAAATTTTCAATGGCATAACATTAGCAATTTCTCGGTAATAGCAGGAGTAAATGGCAGTGGCAAAACAAAATTACTTCAATATATCAACAATAAATTTAAACTAGCTCACGAAAATTTGCCACAAACTTTTATTATGCGATATATAGGTGTTGGTTATATGCCGCAATCATTATTGTCTATAAATGGTGGCACTCCATCCATAAGTCATCAATTTTTCATAAATAATAAAGATAACACTCTTAAGATACTTAATATAGATGGCGATACTATATCTACAGAACGATCTGATTTAGTGCCTAGCATCTTCAATAAAATGAATCTCCCACCTCAAGCTAGCCTAATTGATAACTTAGATCGTTCGCTTGTTCATAGCATTATCAATGAGAGAAGAAAATTTATTTTAATGATAAAAGAATATAAAGAAGAACTTGATAAGTTAGAAAACCTTGAAACAACAACATACAAAGAGGCAATCTCAAAATTATTGCCAGAAGATCCGAAAAACGATAAACCTTGGGATAAAATAGATCGTATATTTAGTGATTTTGATTTACCAATAAGAATTGATAGAACGAATTTAAATAGTGAAATTACCTTTATTCGATATCCTTATCACCAGCAACAATTAAAAATTTCTGATTTATCTACAGGAGAACAAGTGGCATTTTCATTAGCATTATGGACTTGGGGAAACACCATCGGTCAAACAACCGAAGTGTTATTAATTGACGAATTCGATGCTCATTTAAACCCCACAATTGCTAAAAAATTTATTGATATTATCAAAAAATATTTTATTGATAATGCAGTGCAGGTTTTTATGACAACTCATAATCCATCAACTATTATTTATGCTAAAAAAAACGAAGCAAATATAATATGGATGCAAGATGGCATTATTGATAAAGAAAAAGAATATCGAGAAATTATACATGATTTATCAAATGGTCTGATTGATGTTCTTGATGATTTTTATAAAGAAATTCAATTAATAATTAAAGATGGCAAAAAATGCGTTGTCTACACAGAAGGAAAAACAGATAAACAATATATAGATAATGCAATTCAAAAACTTGGTAGAAGTGGTGAATTTAAAGATATTTATATTTTCGGGTCAACTGGAGCTTTAACTATCAAAACATTTATTAAAACATGTATTATGAATTTACCAACTGATAATCAAATAAAAATTGCTCTCTTTGATAATGACAAAGCGGGCCAAGATGCAAAAAACGAAATTTTTAAAGATGAAGAATTGGCAAAAAAACTAGAAAAAGGAAATATCAAAACATTATGGGTTTCACAGCATAAAGATGCAACAATAGAATCTTTATTTCCTCCAAAATTATTAGAAGAAAAAAAACTGTCCTATTTTCAACGAAAAATAGAAGTTTTATCTAAAAAAGAACAAAATGATTTTAAAAGCTATTTGGCGAAACAGCAACTAAAACCAGAAGATTATAGCGGTTTTACAAATCTTTTAGATGAAATTTTAAAATTATCATCAAAATCAGATAATGGCGAAGTGCCAAATCATATTTTACAATGAAAAATACAAAAAATAAATCAAAAATAATGTTAGAAAAAATTAAAATTGCCATTATTGGGGCTTCGGGTTATACTGGTGTAGAGCTTATTCGCTTGTTGTTGCAACATCCACAAGTTGAAATTAGTGCTTTGGTTGCCAACACTTCGGTTAATTGCGAAATTAGCTCTATTTATCAACATCTTGCTTTGCAAAATCTGCCAATAATAAAGCATCTTGAAGCGGTAGATTTTACTCAAATACAAGCGGTTTTTATGTGCCTACCTCACACTACAACTCAAGAAACTTGCCTAAATATACTGGCAAATCCGCAATATCAACATCTAAAAATTATCGATCTCTCGGCAGATTTTCGCTTAAAAAACACCGACGATTATCAAAAATGGTATCAACATTCACATTTGGCTAAACATTTACAAGAAAATGCAGTTTATGCTCTTACCGAAATTTATCGTCATCAACTCGCTAAAAAACAAATCATTGCTTGTCCGGGCTGTTATCCAACCTCAATTTTACTACCTTTGTATCCTTTATTGGTTAATAATTTAATCAATCCGCATAGCATTATTATCGATTCTAAATCTGGAGTTTCTGGTGCTGGCCGATCTCTTAAAACTAATAATTTATTTTGTGAAATCAACGAATCG
>JBILTH010000042.1:0-7532 GCA_044371635.1 Rickettsiales bacterium | reverse complement strand
ATGCTAGATGCAAGCAAAATTTTATTTAGTCATGACAAATGTAAACCGCTGTGATTTGTAAACAAAATTAGTTTTCCTTAACAGCAAAGATAATGTTTTTAGTTAAAAAGATTGAATTATAATATAAAAAACCATAAAGTTATTTTAATTAGTGAAAATGGTATTATGATTAAACTATAATTCTCAATAATTTTAAAAATATTTTGTTAAGTAATTTTTTTTAAATATGAAACTTGATACATTTTTTGTATTAAATTTCTTTTTTAGTGCAGATAAAATTAAAACATAATTATTTTTTTGGATGAATGGCCGAGTGGTCGAAGGCGCACGCCTGGAAAGTGTGTATAGGGTCAAAAACTCTATCGAGAGTTCGAATCTCTCTTCATCCGCCAACTCTTTAATTACAATGTTTGATAAGTATTTAATTTATGGTTTAGGAAAATCTGGTTTGGCAACTGCTAAATTTTTAAGCGATAACGGTTGCTTAGTTTTTGCGACCGATGACAATGTAAGCACAATTAAACAATTAACCAATATTTATCCAAATATTGTTTTTTTAAATAATATTGCTGATTTTGTTTTTGATAGCAAAACAGCGGTAGTTTTTGCCCCTGGTATTGCACTTTACTATCCTGTAAAACATAAAATTATTGATTTATGCCAAAAATTCGGTTCATATCTTTTAGGAGATATAGAATTGTTTTTTTTATTTAATAATTCTTACAATAAATTTATTGGTATTACTGGCACAAACGGCAAATCAACAACTGTATCTTTGGTTGCTTTTGCTTTTGACAAATTGCAAATTCCGTATTCTGTTGGTGGCAATTTAGGTGTTCCTTGCTTTAATTTACCACAACAAACAAAAAATCATCACTATATTTTTGAAGTATCTTCTTTTCAGCTTGATTTAACTAAACAAATTAGGTTTCATATTGCTTCTTTACTCAATATTACTCCCGATCATCTCGATAGATATGGTAGTTTAACAAACTATATCGAATCAAAAAAACATATTTTTGCTAATCAATTATTTTGTGATTATGCAATAATAAATATTGACAACAAAATAAATGCTAATATTATTGCGAATTGGTGTTTTGCAAGTAAATTATTATTGGTATCAAATAATGAAATTTTGCAAAATGGTATTAGTTTAATTGACGATGTTTTGTTTATTAATTTTATGGGTTATAATTATCGTAAAGAAATGCAATCAGAATTTTTAAAAGGTAAACACAATCAACAAAATATGGTGGTGGCTTTTGCTAATTTATTTTGCTATTTTTTAGATAAAAAACAAATAAACGAACACATTATTAATGATATTATCAAATCTATTTTACAATTCTCTGGTTTAAAACATCGTCTGCAAATTGTAGCAAAACAAAATAATATTTGCTTTATTAACGATAGTAAAGCAACTAATGCCGATTCTACAAGTTATGCTCTTTCTGCTTATGATAATATTTTTTGGATTTTAGGTGGCAGGGCAAAAGAAGGTGGTATAAATAGTTTGGTTTCTTATTTTTCAAAAATTAAAAAAGCTTATCTAATTGGTGAATCTGCTAATAATTTTGCTATGATATTGCAACAAAATAAAATTAATTTTGTAATATGTAATACTCTTGATAATGCTTTTGCTTTGGCTTATCAAGATGCACAGCAAAATCAAGATATTGCGAATATTTTGCTCTCTCCGGCATGTGCTTCACTAGATCAGTGGCAAAGTTTTGAACATAGAGGTGATTATTTTTGTAATTTAGTTGCTAATATTTTGAAATAATTCAACAAAATTATGGGTTAATTAATTAAAATCTATGTTAAATTTAACCAAATACAAACAATTAATCCATAAAATACTTACCTCTCTTGCTGGTTTTTTCTTAATTTTGTACTTCAAAAAATTACTCGCTTTTAATATTTTTGGTAGCAAAATTAAAAAAATAACAGTATTATTTTTATCTATATTCTGCACCAGTTTATTATTGTGGCAATTTAATTTTAAAAAAGTTTTATCTGATACTAACCCGCCTTATCAAGTAGTTAATGCAAGAAAAGATGCTTTTCCTAATTCTTCTAGTGTTTATACTTCAAGTTCTCCTCTTTTATCCCCAGTTTCATCTGATCCTATAAAAATAGATAGATTAGGATATACCTTAACAAAGCTTTACTATGAAAACGGTGTCGATTATTTTCGATGCGCAGATGCAATCAATAAAACAGATTTAGCAAATTACTGCGATAGTTCTTTAAATCTAACAACATCGATTTTAGATGTAAAAAATAACAACTGCTCATTGGCATCAAACAGTCTATTTTGCACAGAAGAACAGGTTTTTTATTTTCAAGCTCTAAAAAAAGAAAGTTTCTATAAAAGATCTCCTGGAGAAAAAATTATACGTTTAGTAAAAGAATATCATGATTCAAAAGAAGTTTTTTTAACCGATTATCGCATTGCTTATTTACCCCCTTATGATCAGTTTTCTTCAGCATCTTCTCCTACTAATCAAAGTGGAATATTAAATGCCACCCCCATATCTGTGCCTGCTGGATCATTTGCTAATCAAGGCTATGATATTGCAGTCACACCAACTTCTTATTATAATGGAAAAGTAAGTAATTTACCATCTTGTTTAGCAGGAGTAACATTGGCAGACATAGGAAATACTTGCATGTTAAAAATAAAAATCAATAATACAGATAGAGCAAGTATCGATAATTTTGTTGTTTCTAGTGTTGCAGATTATTGTCATGAAAAAACTGTTATTCCTATTTTGGGAGAAAATTGTCGTTTACCTTCTTGTTTATCTATATCAAAAGAATATTATCGCAGACCAGGAATTAATTGTTTAGCAGATTGCAACGGAACAGATATTTTTGGTGGCAATGGTATTGACGATAATAATTTAAAATATCCTGGTATTAACTGTTTACCAGCCTGTGAAACTGGTAGTAAAACTTTCTCAATTCTTTTTTCTGCAAATTCTTTATTGCCAAAAGATATTGGAGTTTCTTGTTTTTTAAAGCATCAAGATTATGTGATGCCAATTTGCAACAACACCCCTCTTGCTAATTTTAGTGATAATTCTCACTCTCAACAAAAAGCTACCATAAAACCAGTAGCAATTGCCAATGGTATAAATCCTGTTCCAAGAAAAGATTGCATGAATGCTTCTGATTTGCCTTTATGTGCTTTTTTTGCCGATAAAGGTGTTAGTGTTGCAACAAAATTTGGATGTTTAGGAATGGTAAGAGGTAATTATCCAACAATTGGTTCTATTATTGACAATAAGTATGTATTAGGAATGTCAGATATTAATTATTCTGGCACTAATAATACATATTTTGAAGATATGACTACAACTACAAAAAATATTCCAGTAATTGATTATACTCTTTCTTCTTGTTTATCTTCTAATGATATTTCTTGTGGAAAGCCTTATACATATAGCAAATTTGTACAAAATGCTTTTTCTTCTCCAACTGTTTCTCCAATATCAAATTATGATTTTAATTTTGATATGATTCCAATTAAGGTTACAGATAGTAGTGGTGTAGAAAATGATGTTTTAAATCATGATAGTGTTAATGAAGCAGATTTGATTAGCAACAACTCTTTACGTTTAAAACCATTTGCTAATACTACACGTTATCAATCCGTGCCAGCAACTGCTTTTTTTGTTGATAATACTAACTACAAAATTAAAAACACATTAGATCCTTATTATCCTGATGTAACTAAAAAACCTAGTTGCTCTTTACTTACCAAGCAAGAATTAAAGTTTATTGGCACTAGAAATTGTGATTTAAACCAAATTTGGAGCGATACTACAGGTGGAGAAAATAGTAAATCTAATATGGCGGCAGACGGCAGTGTTGCAAACGATGATACATTTTGTAAAGGTGAATATTTTTGTAAAGTTGATACTCGTTGCTCAATGTTTAGTGATGAGCAATTACAAGAGGCGAAAGCTTTTTTTCATTGCCTACCAGCACAATATACAAAATATGAAAACAACAAAGTTATTTTTCGTAACACAAATTGCAATGCTTTAAATGATTTAGAAATGTTAGCTCTTACTAAAACAACAAAAAATTCTGCTGGTAAATTAAAATTTGATGAATTAGAAAATTTCATAACCAAGGCTTGTTTTAGAGGTAATTTAGCTTTTTTAATGCATAAAAGAATTGATCATAATATTGCTTCTACTCCTGTTTCTTCTGCTCTTGTTTCTTCTGCTCCTACTTCTTCTGTTACTGCTTCTGCCGCTAATATTGCTAGTTATAACATTCCAAATTACAATGAGATAAAGAGTTCATCTTTTTATGATAACGAGATTGGTTCTGTAACATGTGTAAACAAAGGTAGGTATATAGATGAAGCTAGGCTTGACTATATGTATACAGTTTCTACTGTTGATAATATGTGTTTGCATTCTACTCAATTTTCATGTAATAAAAATAGTTACACAAAAGCTTGTTATTTGTTGGATAGATATAAATATAATATGAATTATTTCTTTCAACAAGAAGTAGAAAATAATATAATTGATAGTAATATATCAGACAACTCAACTTATTGTAAAGATAACAATAATCAAAGATGTGAAATTAATTATTCATTAAAAACAATCTCGGATCTTGATTGTTTTACTAATTCTACTATTAAAATAATAAAAAAAGATGATCTTAACCAAAATGTTACTGATGATGAAAAAATTAAAAATATCAGAAAGTGTGATGCCTATCCCTATTTATTAATGAATTTTGTGCCAAATACTAAACTATTTTCATTAAAAACCGAACAAAAACAATATAGTATTTTAAGTGCAAATAAAGCTGATTGTAGCGATTGTTTTTGCAATGAGTTTCGTATTGGTTCTTCTGATAGTGATAATGTTAAAAATATTATGGAACAAAAATATATTATATATGGTGGCTCTACAGAAGACTATAAAGCAATAGTAAGAGATGATGTTTGTAGTTCACTTAATTCTTGTTTTATTTGTTATAAACCAAATGTTTATGAGGGGCTTGTTATAAATAGTGCCACTAAATATTACCCTTATTTTACAATCACTACACCTGCAAGAAATTCTTATGCCCGCTCTCAACCTGGGAGAACTGACGATTCTAATACTATGGGTTATTACCAATATGAAGATCCTTTTTATAGTTGGTTCTTTTTTCCAAAACCAAATACCGGTGGCAAAGAAGCTACACAAACAGTAAGATCAAATTGTATTTCTTCTTTAATTACTAATAAATGCTATAAATCTTTTACGGTAGATCTTCCAAATAGCAAAAATACAGATGGTACTAGTAATGATGCAGGAGAGTTGGATGTAGGTCATCAATATTTGAATCATAAAACATTTCCGCCTATTTATTATTATGGTAATGGTTCTTTTGGCGATGATGCAGAAAAAGAAAAATATAA
This sequence comes from Rickettsiales bacterium, assembly GCA_044371635.1. Classification (GTDB taxonomy): domain Bacteria; phylum Pseudomonadota; class Alphaproteobacteria; order Rickettsiales; family UBA1997; genus CAILUF01. Next base: position 2,089 of record JBILTH010000042.1, on the reverse strand, counting down.
CTTAGTATCAAGTTCGGAAGGTTTAAATTCTGGTTTAGTAGATAGAATTGGCACTCATTTTATTAACAAAGTTGCTTCTCCTAGTGCTACCGCTTTAAAAGGAGCTAGTATGATGGGAAAAAATCCTTATGGCTCTTATGAATACAGCTCATTTTTTGATAGAGAATTATTATGCGGCATGAATCGTGATTCAAATAGACTGCCAGATGAAGATACTTTTGCTTATTTTGCTCCTGTGTTGGTTGAAAGTGGAGCATTTGGCTTAAAACCAAATAATCGATCCACAGATAAAAGAAGATTTGCTTTTTCTGATACTAGATGGAATGCAACAACAAAAAAACTCGAATATCATGTTAATATTTGCTTAAGATATGAATCAAGTGCTGCTCCTGGTGCTTGTGGTAGAAGAGAGTGTAGAATAGATAACCCTCCTGGCAAAATGTGGTGTGGCGAAGATCAATGTCGTAAATTTATTGTAGAAGAGCCAAATACAAATGGTTTAGATAAGAGTATATATAGTAAATGCCACCTATTATATCCGCCAAATCTTAATAACGATAAAAAACAACCAGCATGGTTTATAAATGATTTATTAGCTTTGATTGGCAAAGATGATCCTATGGCTTTATATAAAGAAGGCGATCAAGAAATTGATTCACATTTTCTTGATATAGACAATGGTATGCCTTCTGATTATTATAAATGTGCCAAACTATATAGCAATCCAACTTTAGAACATGCTAAAAAAACAGGAAAAGGAGTTTTAACGGGAGTGGTAGGTGCTCTTACTGTTGGTGTTTTAGCTGCACCTGTTGCCTCATGGGCGGTTTGGGATTATACAAATCATAGAGTAAGGGCTTTTTTTGAAGCTGGTCATATTTGTGCCGAAGTTGATTTTTATGGTATAGATTTAGCAACTTTTAACCGCAATAAAGATGACATGAAGAATAAAAAGTTTTTTGAACTACCTAACGGTGGCAAAATTTGTTATGGTGGTCGAGTTCCTGTAATTGTAAATAATAATATAGATTGTCAGTTCACAAAAGATGGTTTTAACACTTTTATCGATCCAGAAACTGGAATTGGTGGAATAAAAGATGCTACAGATCCTACTGTGTGGAGAGCGGTAAGTAAAGTTAAGTTTGTAAGTAACATTTCAGATGAGGCTAATGTTGATTTTTTAGGCTACAGTATTCCTAAAATGAATACTACTTCTACTCAACAAGAATATAAAGATGAGCCAATTTTAAAAAATCTTTTTCCTAATAAAATCAAGGCTAATAGCGGTATAATTACCATGATATACGATCATGATATGCGTATGAAAAATACTCTTCCTAAAGATGATAATATTTTTGGATCTAATAAAGATAGTGCAGATTTGGTTCAAGAATCTAATCTTCCTGATTCTCTTGCAAAGATAACATATGGTCTATTACAAATATCAAGAGGCAAGAAAAATCCGTATTATGGTTTTAATGGCTATAAACATGATGGCGATCCAACAGGAAAATGGGCCAGCACTTCTTTGCCATATGATCAAGATTTATGTTTTTTAGGTATTAGTAATTATGCTTATTTAACTAATAACAATTGTCCTATATTAGCTTCTGGTGTGCAAAAAAAACGTTCTGATTCTAATAATTGTCGTGATAGTAATTTTTTTGTATTACCTAATGTAGAGATTTCAAATGATAATGATCACCAATGTGCAAGAGCAAAAAAAGATACAAATTCATCTCTTGGCTATGTTCCTCAATTTATGCCGAATAATTTTTTAAAAGAAAAAGTGTGGATGAAGTCAGATTGTGTTCCTGTGCAAAAGAGAGTTGGTTTACCAATCACTTCTGCGATTGCTACTCCAGATAATTCTCCTAATTTATTTTCGCCAGAACCTATGGTTTTCGCTTTCAAAATAGTGACTACTGATGGTAGTGGCGGAATTTGGAAAAAAAATACCGATCTTAATTACGATTCAGATGCGGTTGATTTTTCAAATCCAGAAATTGTTTTAAGATATGGTGATAAATATTATTATCTCAAAATACCTCAGCAACATGCTTCTTTAACTAAATGTCATGAATCAGAA
>JBILTH010000041.1:0-7563 GCA_044371635.1 Rickettsiales bacterium | reverse complement strand
TCTTGTGTAATTTTTATTAAACATAACCTGATTATGCAAAACAAAAACGAAATATCTAGCCAAACACAAATGGTTACTACCAAAAAAGTTGCTTGCAATGGCGATGCTCTAAATTCACATCATCCCTTAATTTATTTAAATTTGGGCGAAAAAAATTCAGTTGTTTGTCCTTATTGTGGCAAGCATTTTATTCTTCAACAAAAATAATATGACAAACACAGCAATAATAGGCTTGCAATGGGGTGATGAAGGCAAGGGTAAAATAGTAGATTTTTTAGCACATAATTTTGATGCAGTGGTGCGTTTTCAGGGCGGCAATAATGCTGGTCACACCATAAAAGTAGCGGGTAACACTTATAAATTAAGCCTACTTCCTTCGGGTATCATAAGCAATAAACTTTGTGTAATAGGTAGCGGAGTTGTGCTTGATCCTGTTGCTCTTTTTAACGAAATCTACAATCTAACAAAAGTTGGCATTGAAATTTCCAATAAAAATCTTTTAATTGCTAGCAACTGCACCTTAATTTTATCTGTTCATCGCACTTTAGATCAATTACTTGAAGAACAAAAAGGGCAAAATAAAATCGGCACCACTCATCGTGGCATAGGGCCTGCCTACGAAGATAGGGCTGGCAGAAGAGCGGTTTTGATTTCTGATTTATTCTGCCCTCAAACCACTTTAGAAAGAGTAAAAAATTTAGTTTTCTATCATAATTTGCTTCGAGCTAGTTTAAAAGCAAAACTCATCACTACAGAAGAAATTTTACAAGAGTTACAACCAATAAAAGAAAAACTCTTACAATTTGCTAAACCTTCTTTTGAAATTGCTCAAATTTTAGTCAATAAAAAAGTTCTGTTCGAAGGTGCTCAAGGTGCTTTGCTTGATGTTTCTTATGGCACTTATCCTTTTGTAACTTCAAGCAACACTATGGCAGGGCAAATAACTTTAGGTTCCTGCTTGGGGCTTAATAGTGTTAACAAAACCTTGGGAGTGATCAAGGCCTACACTACTCGAGTTGGCTCTGGCCCTTTTCCTAGCGAATTAAACAACGAAATAGGCGAATTTTTAAGACAAGAAGGTTTTGAATTTGGCACAGTCACTGGCAGAAATCGTCGATGCGGTTGGTTTGATGTTGCCTTAATTAAACAAGCTATACAGCTTTCGGCGGTAAGCGAAGTTGCCCTTACTAAACTCGATGTTTTAGATAAACTTGCCACCATTAAAGTGGCGGTTGGCTATAAAATTGCTGACGAACACTACAATTACTTGCCACAAAATCCTAATTTGTGGTCAAAAATAGAGCCAATTTATCAAGAATTTGAAGGTTGGCAACAATCAACAAAAGGCATCACTACATTTTCTAACTTACCTCCTAAAGCTAAACACTATATTTCTGCCCTCGAAAAATTATGCAATATTAAGGTAAGTTTAATTTCTACTGGCCCAAATCGCAACGAAACCATTATTTGCTAAACAATATGTCTCAAAATTCACCTGTTATTTTACAAATATTGCCTGCCCTTGAAAATGGCGGAGTTGAAAGAGGGGTTATTGATATAGCCAAGCATCTTAAAAAAAATGGAGCAACACCAATTGTTGCCTCTGCTGGCGGTATTTTATGTTACGAATTGCAAGAAGAAAAAATTCTGCACATCAAATTAAATTTAAGTAGTAAAAACCCTTTTCATTTATTTAAAAATTACCAAAAAATCATCAGCATCATCAAAGAATATAAAGTAGATATTGTTCATGTTCGTTCTAGAGCTCCAATGTGGAGTGCTTATTATGCTTGTAAAAAAACAAAAACTAAATTAGTTTCTACCGTGCATGGTTTTTATTCTTTAAAATTTATGTTTTGGCCAGTTTTTTCTCTAAAAAAGAAATACAATGCCATTATGTTGCAAGCTTATAAAATTATAGCTGTTTCAAATTGTATCAAAAATTATATTTTACAAAATTATAATCCTGATTTATCCGAAAAAATCACTGTTATTCAAAGAGGGGCCGATCTCGATTATTTTAATCCTGCCAAAATTTCTAAAAACCGCATTATCGATCTAATTAAAAACTGGAATGTGCCCGAAGATAAAAAAATTATTTTAATGCCAGCTCGCATCACTTCTTGGAAGGGTCACGACTTTTTGCTTGATGCTTTATTGCAGGTTAAAAACGATTTTTTTTGTGTAATGGTTGGCTCTGCCCACGGTCATGAAAAATTTCGCGATAAACTCGAATATAAAATTATTGAAAAAAATCTTGCTGGCAAAGTTTGTTTAGTTGGCATTTGCAAAGATATATCTGTTGCCTATCAATTGGCTCATTTTGTGGTTGCTCCTAGCATTCGTTCCGAAGCTTTTGGCAGAGTTGCTATCGAGGCACAAGCTTCGGCAAAGCCCATTATTGCCACTAATATTGGCGGTTCGCTTGAAACTATAATAAACAATGAAACTGGTTTTTTAGTTGAGCCAAACAATGTTTCGCAACTAGCAACAATTATTGATAAATTACTTGAAATGCCAAAAGAAGAAATTGATAAAATCGGTAATGCAGGCAGATCTCATGTGCAACAAAATTTTTCTAATCAATTAATGTGTGATAAAACTTGGCAGTTTTATCAAGAATGTCTTTTTGAGAAAATAAATGACCATAGCTAACATCATTCTCACTTCACAAAATGGCGGTGCCGAACAAGTTTTTTTAGATTATATCAAAATATTGCAAAAACTTAACTATCGTGTTTGTGCTTTTGTGCGAGATAATGCTCCTTATATTTCTCAACTCACAACTCTCTGCATACCGCTAGGGCAAGCAAAACATCGTTTTGGCTATTATGATTTTTTTCTCATTCATAAATTAAAAAATTTTTTACTACAACAAAATGTTAAAATTGTAATTGCCCACAATAGCAAAGCCATTACCATTGCCAATAAAGCCATTGCTAGCATTAAAAATAAAAAAATCTACTTAATTGCGGTTAATCATAGCTATAACATTAAACGATCATTAGTTGCTGATTTTATTTTTTCAGTAAATAAAGAAATATTTTTTAAAACAATAGATGCCAAACGCACCGAAAACAATAGCTTTATAATGCCTAATGCTCTTGATTTAAATAACTATAATTATTCTTGGCAACATCCTCATTTAAACACAAAAAATACCATAACACTTGGGGTAATGGCCCGATTTTGCTTAGAAAAAAATCTGGCAATTGCTTTGCATACTTTAAAAGAGCTTAATCAAAATTATCCGCAAAAACAATTTATTCTGCATCTTGCTGGCGATGGAGCAGAAAAACACAATCTGCAACAACTTGCTAAACAGCTTAATATAGAACAAAACATTGTTTTTTTAGGTTGGTGTCAAGCTGGCAATTTTTTTCCTCATATCGATATTTTTTTAATGACTTCTATTCGAGAAACTTTTGGTTTAGTAATGTTAGAAGCAACACAATATGGCAAGCCAGTTATAACCACTAATACCGATGGAGCAAATACTATTTTTGATAAAAAATCTGCTTTATTTGTTGATTTTAACAAACCAATTGCATTACAATTTAGTAGTCATATTATTTCTTTAATCGAAAATCAAAATTTACTAGAATCTATGGTTTTAAATAGCAAAAACAGGCTGTATAGCAGGTTTTCTTTTGATTGTTTGCAAGAAAATTTACAAAGCATAGTTAGTAAAATTTATCATTTATGAAAAAATTTATTTTTATTTTATTGTTATTGCCAAGTCTAGCTTTTTCGCAAATTAATGTGCCACCATCTTTAATTTTGGCTGAAATAATGATAAGCGACAAAACAATCGATCTCAATGAATATAATTCTTTTTGGCAAAAAATTGGGGCAACAACTCCGCAAGAAAGGCAACATATCATAAAAAAAGCAAAAAACATTTTTATTGCTATCACTATTATTAATCAAAAAATTTGGCAATGTGCAGAAGAATCTTTTATTTCTGGGTCTCCTTCATTATGTCAAGAAGGTAAAGCAATTATTAATCAACTACGCTTAGATTTTGCCAAAAATCCCGAAATAAAATCATCCGAAATTAAAATGATAGATAATCTAGAGCAAAAAATGTTACATATCATGCAATCTTCTGCTAAAAAAATCAGCTTTCTTTCTGCCGAGGGCAAGCCTCAAGCCATCACTTTAGCAGATATTAAAACCGCAAAAAACACTGCTGATAAATTGCTAATAAGAGCAGAAAAATTATTAACCGAAAATTTTGAAAACTAAATTCTACTATGAGCGACATTACCAAACTTACCTTACAACAAACTATTTTAGGTCTTAACACCAAACAATTTTCAGCAACCGAAGTAGTTTCTGCTTATATCAAAAACATTGAAAACAATAGCCATCTTAATGCCTATATTACCAACAATTTTGAGGAAAGCTTAAAAAAAGCCAAATTAGCAGACACACAAATCAATCAACAAAAAACACTTCCCCTAACCGGAATTCCAATTGCCATCAAAGATTTATTCTGCACAAAAAATCTCAAAACTACTTGTGGCTCAAAAATGTTAGAAAATTTTATTCCTCCCTATGAATCAACAGTAACTCAAAAACTTCTCGATGCCGGAGCAATTTGTTTAGGCAAAACCAATCTCGATGAATTTGCCATGGGTTCAACAACCACAACTTCTTATTTTGGCAAAACAATTAATCCCTATCGCTCTAAAAAAGACCCCTCTCAAATGCTCACCGCTGGCGGTTCTTCTGGCGGTTCTGCCTGTGCCGTAGCTGCTAATTTATGCTTGGCAGCTACTGGTTCTGATACTGGTGGCTCAATACGTCAACCCGCTTCTTTTACTAATATTGTAGGCATCAAGCCAACTTATGGCCGATGCTCTCGTTATGGCATGATAGCTTTTGCTAGTTCGCTTGATCAAGCTGGTATTTTTGCCAAAAATGTTTATGATACCGCCTTGGTGCAAAAAATAATTTCTGGTTTTGATAGCAAAGATTCTACTTCTATCAATATTGCAGTTCCTAATTTTGAATCTCTTTTAAACTCTAATCTTACTGGTAAAAAAATTGGCATTCCTAAAGAATATCGCCTCAACAATATACCTGCCGAAATTGAAAAATTATGGCAAAAAGGCATCGAAATACTCAAAAATAATGGGGCAGAAATTATTGACATTTCTTTGCCTCACACTTCTTATGCAGCCGCTGTTTATTATGTGATAGCTCCTGCCGAATGCTCTTCAAATTTAGCAAGATTTGATGGAGTGCGATATGGCCATAGAACCAACAAAACCAACATCTCTCTTGATGAACTTTATAAATATTCTCGAGCCGAAGGTTTTGGCTATGAAGTAAAAAAACGAATTATCATTGGCACTTTTGCTCTTTCTTCTGGCTATTACGATGCTTATTATAAAAAAGCACAACAAGTGCGTCGACTGATTTTACAAGATTTTTTACAAGCTTTTACAAAAGTAGATGCAATTTTAACACCATCAACTCCTAATTCCGCATTTAGCTTTAATGATATGGCAAACTTCGATCCTATTCAAATTTATCTTAACGATATTTTTACCGTTCCTGCCAATTTGGCTGGCTTACCTGCTATATCTGTTCCTGCTGGTTTTGATAACAATAATCTACCACTTGGCTTACAAATTATTGCCCCTCATTTTGATGAGCAAACCGCTTTTAATGTTGCCTTAGCAATAGAACAAAACTCAAATTTAAACTAATATGTTTTTATTGATAGATAATTATGATAGCTTTACTTATAACCTCTATCATTATTTTTTACAGTGTGGTATCAAAAAAGTCGAAGTGGTGCGAAACGACAAAATAACCATTAACGAAATAACTAAACTAAACCCTTCAGCCATCATTTTATCACCTGGTCCCTGCACTCCAAACGAAGCTGGCATTTGTCTTGATGTTATCAAAAATTTTGCAGGTAAAATACCGCTTTTTGGAGTATGCCTTGGTCACCAAAGCATCGGACAAGCATTTGGAGGTAAAATTATTAAACATCATCCAATGCATGGTAAGGTAAGCAATATATATCACAATCAACATCCTCTTTTTGCTGGTATGCCCTATCCTTTTGTTGCCACTCGCTATCATTCTTTAATTATAGAATCAGCATCTTGCCCAAGTAATCTCAAAATAATCGCTCATACTGCCGAAGAAATCATTATGGCAATTGCCGACGATGAAAAAAAAATTTACGGAGTACAATTTCATCCCGAATCTATAGCCACCGAAAACGGTCTAAATATTATTAAAAATTTTGTCTCATTGGCGAAAAAATGATTACTGATTTAAAAAACTTAACCGAATCTCAATTTATTGAGATTTTTGATAATATTTTTGATGACCAATATACAAAATCGCAAGTTATTGATTTTTTATTGAATTTAAATAAAGATAATCTACCAAAAAATGCCCTATCTGGAGCCGTTTATTCTTTAAAAAAACAAGCCCTAAAGATAAATATTAATTCAGAATTAACAACTCAATTAATCGATATTTGCGGCACAGGAGGTGACAAACTCAACACTCTCAATATTTCTACTGCCGTTGCTTTTGTGTTGGCGGGAGCGGGCATTAAGGTTGCTAAACATGGCAATAAGGCCATTTCTTCTCACAGCGGTTCTGCCAATATTTTTTTACAACTTAATTTACCTTTTTCTCAAGATGAAAAAATTATAGAAAATATGCTATTTGAAACTAATTTATGTTTTATTTATGCTCCATATTTTCATCCTGTTTTAGCAAAAATATCTGAAATTCGTAAAAAAATTGCCATACCAACTATTTTTAATTTTCTTGGTCCAATGCTAAACCCATTGCAAGTGCCATATCAATTAATCGGCATTTCAAAACATAATATTGCCAATAAAATCTTACAAATAATTGTTAAGCAACAACAACACAAAGCGGTAAGTATAGTTTCTGCTCAAAATGGAATGGATGAAATTAGTAACACTTGCAATTCTTTTTTATGGCAATATCGCCAACCAAATATTTTTCCTTGTCAAACTATTAATCCACAAGAGTTAGGCTTTCGTTTAGTCGATCTTGTACAAATACAGGGAAAAGATTCTGTTTATAATGCTTCTGCTCTATTAAATTTATTAGCAGGCGAACACTCGCCTTATCGTGATATTGTGTTACTTAATACTATTTTTGCTTTACAAGTAATTAAGCCACAGCTTAATTTTTATGAAGCACAACAAATTGCCACAGAAAGCATTGATAGTAAAAAAGCACAACTTGTTTTATATAAACTGCAAAATTTTACTATTTAATACTATACAAATTATATTATAACATTTCCTATTTTTAAACATATAAAAAATAAAATCATTTTTTTATTTAGTTTATATCTAGCCAAAATATTATAATACTAATTTAGTTTTCTAATTGATCATTAATATTATTTAATAAATAATTCTACTTTAAAATTAAAAAACAATTGCCACATTAAATAATATACAGTATTAACAAGGTTGTTGAGGTGTTTAGTATCAAAAAGAAATTAAAAGTTGGATCAGAAAAATTTAGCATTTCTAGAGTAGA
>JBILTH010000040.1:0-7679 GCA_044371635.1 Rickettsiales bacterium | reverse complement strand
ATCCTCCAAATTATCTACATCTTTTTTTGAAAAAAAATAAGCTATTTTGCTTTCATATATTTCAAAAGTAAGATCTGTTGTTATATTAAAAAATTCTTTAAAACTTCTTTTTTGCTCATCCTTCAAGCTTTCAAAATTTTTTTTTTGTTCATAGTTTACACTTTCTATCATTGTTGTTAAATTTATACAAATAGCATCAATATATTCTTGTCGTTTTTGTAAAAAATTATTTACAGTTGTTTTATACTCTTCAAAAGTAAGATCCGTTGTTATATTAAAAAATTCTTTAAAACTTGTTTTTTGCTCATCTGTTAAATTTGTAAAACATTCTGTAGAATCTATAGGATTTTTTGTTTTAGAATCAAAAATTGTTGCCATGTCTTTAATAACCTTAAATATCTGAATTGCTTTATATAGTTGAAATGCATTAATTTTATCTTTAATATAAAATATAAATTGCACATTTTCTAATAATGGTGCCAAATGTAATTCGTTATATTGTGGAAATTTATATTTAGAATGAAATTTATCTATACCATATTTTACTCTTACCAATAATTCGTGAGATCGAAAAAATTCTTTTTGAATTTCTGAGATTTCTGCTTCTGTTATTTTAGTTGATTGATTAACAATTGTTTCAATATTTTTCTTAATATTATTAATTTGTGTTTCTATTTCAGAATTTTCGCTTTTGTGTTTGTTGATAAAATCGCCATATTTTATTAAAAATTCATTTTTTATAGAATATTCATTGAATTTCGGTGATTTTAGATATTCTAATAACTCTATAGATTCTGTATTCATTTCTTCTAGTTGATGTGGCATCGATTCTCTACTACTTGAATCTGTTATTTTTGCTCTTAATTGACCGATATGAGATTTAAAGTCGCTGTTGGTATGCTTCTTTTTAATTTTCTCAAGATTTTCTTTATAATTTAATAGTGTTGGATTTAGATATTGTGATAAACGAACACTTCCAAAATCAGTGATAAGAGAGCCGAATAAAATACAGCTACTTGAAAAACCAAAACCAATACTACCAAAACGCTCATCATTAACACATCCAGCTATTTGTGATGGCGGAGTTGGTAATGATGCATTAATATTGCAAACATCTTCTTTTCTCTGTGAAAAATTAAATTTATCATAAACTTCTCGTAAAGCGAAATTTATACGATATTCTGCTGGAATTCCAAATTGTTCGGAGTTGAAAGGTGAACCAATACAGCTATATAATGTTAAGTCAGTATTTCTCATAAAATAATTTTGTAAAAGATTAAAATATCTAATACAATAAATATATTTTTTTAATTTACAAGGTATAATTTTTTATTTACATAAAAAGTATTTATATTATAAATTTATTGCAAATTTTTATCAATTTTTAGAAGAAATTTCAGCTATTTGTAGTTTTGTATTTGATGCCTTTTCCCATTTATAATTTAAAATCTATCACAATAATTCTTCTAAAAGATTGATATAGCTTATAAGTATATCAAGACCTTGTTGCCAAAAGCTTTCTTGATATAAAGATAAATCGAATTGACTTAATAATTCATTGTGTCGTTTAGTACCACCTGCTGTAAGCATTGCAAGGTATTTTTCAGCAAAATTATCTATTTTTTTTGTGCTATAAACGGCATAAAGAGAACTTACTAAACAATAGCCAAAAGCATAAGAATAGACATAAAACGGGCTATGGATAAAATGCGGAATATAACACCAAAAATATTGATAATTTTCATCAAAATTAAAAGCTTCTCCCAAGCTTTCTTGTTGAATTTTGAGCCAAAATTCACAAATTTGTTCAGCAGAAAGCTCGCCTTGTATTCGAGCAGTGTGAACTTGTTTTTCAAACTCTAAAAAAGCAATTTGCCTAATAGAAGTATTGATTATATCTTCTATTTTATCAGCAATAAGTGCTATTTTTTCATTTTTTGCCACAGTTTTTTGTAAAATGTTTTGAAATACTAATTCTTCAGCAAAAATAGAGGCTGTTTCTGCTAAAGTAAGTGGAGTTTGCGATTGAAAATAACCTTGCTTACTTGCTAAAATTTGATGTATTCCATGACCTAATTCATGTGCCAAAGTTGCCACATCTCTAGTGTTTTGTTGGTAGTTTAATAAAATATAAGGATGAACATCTGGCACACAAGGATGAGAAAAAGCACCCGATTCTTTACCGTCATAAACATCTGCATCTATCCAATTGTTAGTAAAAAATTTATTTGCCAACTCTTGCATTTGCCAAGAAAAATCACCAAAAGCATCAAGTACAATTTTTTTTGCCTCGTGCCAACTAATTTTTTGTTGTAATTTATAAGGCAAAGGTGCATTTCTATCATAAAATTCAAGTTTTGGTAAATTTAAAATTTTTGCTTTTAATTTATAATAGCGATGCGAAGTTTTAGCTAAATTCTTTTTTACGGTTGTCACCATTAAATCAACCACTTCATCTGGCAAAAATTCGTCTGTGTTGCGTTGTGAAATTGGGCTTTTATAACCTCGCCAATTGTCTTGCACTTGCTTATCTTTAGCTAAAATATTGGTGATAAAAGTAAATATTTTATGATTTTCGCTAAAAACTTTGGCAATGCTTTGCGATGCTGTTTTTCTTATTTCTCTGTTCGAGTTTTGTAAAAAGTTAAAAATTTGAGTAGAATTTAGTTTTTGTTGCTGATAATCAAATTTGAGATTGTTAATAGTTTCGTCAAAAAGACGTATAAAAGCATTTTTACCTGTAATATTTTTGTCAATATTAAATTTTTCGAGTTGTTCGTTTAGATGATATGGCTTGGTAAAAATAATATCGTTTAATAATGCTTGAAATTGTTGCAATTGAGGTTGCTTACTTATTTGTTGCAACGTTTCTAAACTTAATTGTGAAATTTCATTAATAACAAAAACTAAATCTCTTGAAAAATTTGCCACTTTTTCTTGTATATTTTGAAAAAAACTTAATATTTGTTGACTATTGAGATGACAACTATATTGCAAATAGGCAAAACAATTAATTTTACTGATTTTTTGCACTATATTTTCATAATCTAGCAACACTTGATTTAATTCTGCTGGAGTTAATTGTGCTATTTTTTGATAAGCGAAATTTTTAAGAATGGCACTTTGACTAGCAATAGATGCAAAATCAAGATCGATTTGAGGATCGGCGATAGATAAATATAGATCAGATAAATTCCATTTTGGTAGAGTGTTGGTCATAAATTATTATTTTCATTAAGTTGCAAAACGATTTCTTGCCATATTTCGTATTTTTCTTTAGCAAGATTAACAATAGGATTACAAAATTCAATCATCTTTTTTACATTATCAATGCTGTTTTTATAGTTTTTATTGTGTTGATATTGTGTTTTGTCTATTATATTATCTAAATTAGTTATGATGTAGCCATCTTTATTTAAATTTATTTTGACAATAATTGAAGATGTTGATTTTTGCTGATTTTCTGTTAATGCTCTTTGATAGCAAGCTCGAAATTGAGCTTGAATGTTAAAAGTTTCTCTTTTTGATAAAGTAGAATTTAATTGTTTTTCAATATCTTGCTGAGTTACTTGTAAATTAAATACACCGACAGAATCTTCTATTTTAGTTGCTTTTTCTGATGCTGGTTCTGTTTTTTTGGCAATAATTTCTGCTGGAGCAGAGATTGTGTCTTGCGGTTTCTGCGGAATTTGCTTTTTTTCTTCTAGTTTTTGCATGACTTGTTTTGTTGATATTGGTAAATTAATATTTTTATTGCTATTGGTTGTTTCTAATTTATCTAGTTTTGGCCGTGACTTTGCTTGAGGTTTAGGTTGCGGTTTTTGTTGCTGCAGTTTGGGCTGTGGCGGCTGGAGTTGTGGTTTAATTTCGGGAGGTTTTTCTAATGTTTTTTGTGAATCAATTGGTATAATGTGATTGTCATTTTTATTAGTTTTTTCCTGCACAACAAAAACACTAGTTAGATTAATTTCTGGCTTTTTATTTTGTTTTTGATGCCAAAAGAAAAATAAAGCCATTAAAAATAAAATTAAATGAAAAAATATTGAGTAAAAAAAATTACGTATCATGTATTTAATAACTTACATCATTTCTAATAATTAAAACCACATTCTAATACCATTTTTTATTTTGAAATATGAAAAATATTATCATAAATAACTTTCAGGATTGACTGCATTTTTATTTTTTCTTAAACCAAAATAAATTTGAGATTTATTAGTTTTGCTATCTTTACCAACCTTACCAATTTGTTGACCTTGCATAATTTTTTGCCCTCTTTTAACACTAAAATTTTTAAGATGAGCATAGGCACTAATCCAGTTTTCTTGATGTTTGATAACAACTAAATTGCCATAACCTTTTAATTCATTGCCAATATAAGCAACAACACCATTGGCAACCGCTTTTACTTGCGATTCTTCGACAGTTTCAATGTTTATACCATCGTTATAAAGACCAGCATTTTTTGGCCCAAATCGGGAAACAATAAGGCCATTATCAACAGGCCAAATAAAACCATAATCTTTTGTAGAAATTAATTTAGGAAAATTCATTTGATTAGTTGTAGAAATATTTAATTTTGCCTGCAGATTTTTATTGGTAATGTTGGTGTTTGTTTGTTTATTTTGATCTGCTATATTAACTTGTAAAGAAAGTCTATTTTTTGATGATTCGTTTAATTTTTCTTTAATTTCTTTATTATTAGTTTCTGCTATTTGATTTTGATTAGTTTTTTTGATATTTGTATTTGTTTGGTTGTGTGGAATAATTATTTTATCACCGACTTTTACGTGATATGGTTCTGCTATTTTATTGTATTCGATTAAATCTTTTAATGATAGATTATGATTTTTAGCAATGCTATATAAAGTTTCTTTTGGTTTAACTGTAATCTCATTACTGTTGGAAGAGATGTTTTCAAGATTTTTGTATTTGTTTTTATTTAAAATATTGTTTTTGGTATATTTTATTTTGCTACGATCAACTATCGGAGCATTTTTTTGGGAACAACCTGTAAAACATATTAACAAACATAATAAAATAAAAATATGTGACATTTTTGTTTGATAAAAAAGTTGACTTTTAATTAATTTAAAGATAGAATTTTAAAGTATTATTAAAATAATTTCAATAGTTATGTTGTGCCATTTTAAATTTGCACATTCAATTAATATAACAAAATATTTCTTCATTAAATACTCAACTAATTCATTTTTAAGTTAAAATGATATTATCTCCTTTTCATTTAGCTATTCCTGTTTCTTGTTTAATCAAAGCCAGCTCTTTTTATGGCGATATACTTGGTTTGACCAAGGGCAGGCAATCTGAATGTTGGATTGATTGGAATTTTTTTGGACATCAACTCGTAACCCATTTGCAATTAAAAAAAGCAGAAAATATTTTAAATATGGTTGATGGCAATCAAGTGCCGGTGCCACATTTTGGTATAGTTTTGCCTTGGCAAAATTGGCATAATTTTGCTCAGTTTTTACAAGAAAAAAAAGTGCAATTCGTTATTGAGCCACAAATTCGTTTTAAAAACAAGGTAGGAGAGCAGGCAACAATGTTTTTCTACGATTATTGCAATAATGCACTAGAATTTAAATCTTTTAAAGATATCACACAACTTTTTGTAACATAAACAACAAATTTTTAGATGTAGCAGTTTTAAAATTATTAATCAATATTACTAATTTTTATATTCCACTTTTTACCTAAGTATCTTTCTATCTCTCTTCTATCTTCGCCTGCTAAAAAGCGATTAAAAATTAATATTTCGGCAATTTTTCCTTTAAAATATGAGCTTAAATTGTCGGTGTCGTCTTTTTTTGCACCGAGCATAATTTTATTTAAACCAAAATTAACTCCTGTTGGATTATAATTATTGGTAGTGCTAACAAGATTTGAATCTTGATAAATATTTACATTATTTGTGTTGTTAACAATAATTGACAACACACTCTTTTTTTTAGCAGAAATAATAGCATTAGTAGATCTAGTTGTGTTATTGCCATTTGTACAATTTGTTTCAGAAGAGCATAGACCATAATCGCCATTAACATTAAAACCAATACCAATATCAATTCCATCTGCGGTTGATTGATTGTTTTGACTAAATATTGTTTGTTTTGTTGATATCTCATCTACTTCAAAAACCATAAAAAAACTACCAGAATAATAAGATAAAATACCTTCTATTCGTTTTTCATTGCCTTCAAGATAATCGTTGCCATCAAAATATATAGAAGGCAGACCGTTGATAGAATTAGTTTGATATATTGGTTGATTGTTAGTATTTGTTTGTTCTAGTATAATTCGTTCGTGAACCCTTACTTCACTATCTACCCATTTGCTAATTTTGTTGGTATGATTAGTTTGATTAACATCAAATGCTTCAATTGAAGTAGCATCATACCAAGCAATGATATTATTTAAGGCAGGAATTGCAGAATTATTGGTTAATTTTCTGGCATTCATAAGTCTCATTTGAGAAACCAATCTAGAAGATTGAGTTATTGCTACAATAATAAGAGCTATAATAACAACCACCACAGAAAGCTCAATCAAAGAGAAAGCTTTTCTTTCTATCGTGGCTTTTTTTGGTACTTTTTTTTGCATTATATAGGTTATGAAAAAATAATTTTGACACAAAATAAAATATTAATAATTTTGCACTTGTAAATTTTATAAGCAATCATTATCTTCACAATTATTAAGAATATTGTTTTATTTTGCAAAAAAAACACAATATAAAATGCATTTTTTGGCATTTTTTGTCATTAAATTTCAATAAAAATCTTAAAATAAATCAACTTAAAATTTTATCTTATGTCAACAGTTATAGGTATAGATCTTGGCACCACAAATTCTTGTATTGCAATAATGGAAGGCAAATTCCCTAAAGTAATAGAAAACATTGAAGGAGATAGAACAACTCCATCTATTGTTGCTTATAAAGAAGGAATAAACAAAGAAATCGAAAAAATTGTAGGAGCTTCTGCTAAAAGACAAGCTGTAACCAACCCAGAAAACACCATTTTTGGTTCTAAACGATTAATCGGTCGGCGAATAGATGATCCAGCAACTGTTAAAGATAAAGAATTAGTTCCTTATAAAATAGTTCCTTCTTCTAATGGCGATGCATGGATAGAAATAAAAGGCACTAAATATTCTCCAAGTCAAATAGCTGCGGATATTTTAATTAAAATGAAAGAAACCGCTGAAAAATATTTAGGTGAAAAAGTAGAAAAAGCCGTAATCACAGTTCCTGCCTATTTTAATGATTCTCAAAGACAAGCAACCAAAGATGCTGGCAAAATTGCAGGTCTAGAAGTGTTAAGAATAATCAATGAACCAACAGCCGCTGCTCTTGCTTATGGCTTCGAAAAAAAAGCAGGTCAAACTATTGCGGTCTACGATCTTGGTGGTGGCACTTTTGATGTTTCCATTCTTGAAATTGGCGACGGGGTTTTTGAAGTAAAATCAACTAATGGTGACACTTTTTTAGGCGGTGAAGATTTTGATATGAGAATTCTTCAATATCTTGTCGATCAATTTAAAAAAGATAACGGTATAAATCTTAAAAACGATCCTCTTGCCTTGCAAAGATTAAAAGAATCTGCAGAAAAAGCAAAAATCGAATTATCTTCTACAACCGAAACCGAAATAAATCTTCCCTA
>JBILTH010000039.1:0-7755 GCA_044371635.1 Rickettsiales bacterium | reverse complement strand
GCAGTAATTTTATTACAACAAAAATAAAATTGCAGTTTGTGGTTGATTTTTTGCCTATCACAACTAGCAAGCTAGCTTTTTGCTTCTGCTTAAAAAAAGCGATTAAATCTTGCTATCAAGTAAATCAATTTGCCGAATAATTTCAAGAGTGGCGGTAATAACTTTAATGATATTGCTAATCTGCTTGATTTCTGCCACATCTAGCACTCTTTCGACTCTTGATTTTATATATTTATCTAGCACTTGATAACCACCAATTTTAAACTCATAAACTTCGTAAATCACCTCTTTAAAATAGCAATCTTGGTTTAAATAAAGTTTTTGTTCTTGCTTATCATACCACTTGCCGTTTTGAGGCTTTTTTACTAACACATTATCAAAACCTTTATCACAAAAGCATTCGCCTGCCTTGTTGGTTGGTATTGCATGCAGTAAATGATAATTTAGCAGTTGCTCGCCAAGCTTGGCTAGGGATTGAAAATGCGATAAACTCACTGCAAAATTGATTCGAGGAAAATCAATTTTTAGCAACTCCAAAAACTTGCTGCGATAGTGGCTAGAATGCATTGAGGCATAAATAAAGGCAAGCACTTGCTTGGGGCTTGGATTGTTAAATTTTTCTGCCAACATTTGGCTAAATTGTGGCTGAAAGTTGACAACTTGTTGCAGTTGTTCGCTTGCCGTGGCGAGTTGCAAATTGAGTTTGCCGATTTGTTGCTTGGTATTTAGCTTGCTTGCGGTTTTATTTTTTTTGAGTGTAGCAATTTGCTCTGCGATGAGCTGTTTTTCGCTTTTATAAACATAAAGCGGGGCGAAAGAAGATTTTGATCCAGTTAAATGAATATCAGAAATTCTGTTGGTAATAAAAATATGATTCCAATCATTGAGTCCGATTATTCTTTCAAACACTAAGCCAATATTTTCGCCTTGTAACATATTTTTCATCATTGAAAACCCTGGAGTTCCAATAAATCCTTTTGTTGTTCCTGTATAAAAAGTTATTCTATCATCGAATGGACGATAATTTATTGTTTGATAAAAATCTTGATTATAATTATTTTGTATATCTTGTTTTGCTTTTAAAACTTGCCAATCTCTTGAATCTTCGTGATAAATATTGTTTTTTGGGTTATATAAATATTTTTCTCTTATTTTATTTTCTGCTAAATCATTAAAATCATTCACAACAATTTGACATTCTTTTTTATTAAAACATATAGTTAT
Organism: Rickettsiales bacterium; assembly: GCA_044371635.1. Taxonomy (GTDB): domain Bacteria; phylum Pseudomonadota; class Alphaproteobacteria; order Rickettsiales; family UBA1997; genus CAILUF01. The sequence continues at coordinate 6,531 of JBILTH010000039.1, read as the reverse complement.
ATCATCTCTTTCTGTTTTAACTCCGCTACCAAATTCGTTAAAAATATCGGTAATGCCCCAAAAATCGCCATATTCTAGCATTGCGGTTTCTTGTTTGTTGGCAGAAAAAAACGACAAATCATCAATAAAGCGATTAGCACCCCATTTGGTTGAGCGAAAAGCTTGGTTAAATGAAGCAATGTCAAGTTTAGGCAGTTGTGTGAGGTTAATTTGGGGCAAAATCTTTAATTTTTCCGATCTTTTGCCCCACAAATCAAGCAAATACACACCTTTTTGTGGCATTGAGCTGTTTTTGATTAACAACAAAATGCAAACTCCTTGCATAATATCAAAGACATTTTGGTCGATACCGCCAGTTGGCGAAGTTTCTTTGATTCGTGCATTGCCGTGCAGATCGATGATGTAGATTTTTTCAAAATCTTTTAGCAATTCATTTCGCATTTTGCGATGAGTGAGCCCTTTTAAAAACGAGTTATTAACTATCACCCCAACAATTCCGCTACCTGCTAAGACAATTTTTTGATGAGCAAAGGCAATAAATTTGATGTAGTCGTCATCGATGTTGATTTTTTGCTCGTCTTTTGGCTTGTAGTTGTTATGAAAATCTTTAAGTTTTTGGTTGATTTCTAGGCTGTTTTGCGAAGAAACATTGTAGGGCGGGTTGCCAATGATGGCGATAATTTGCTTATCTTCTTTAATTTCTTTGGCTTTTTTGGCTTCTTCGGCTAGTTCTTTGGCAAAAAAATTAGTTTGAATATTTTGATTATTTTCGAGAGTGTTGGTGAGATAAACCCCGATTCGCTTGTTGTTTTTGCTGGCTATGTTGTAGCCTTGCTCTTTTAAAAATTGACTAAGTTTAAGGTGCGAAATAATGTAAGAAGCAATCATTATTTCAAAGCCATAAAAATTATTAAGCAAATGATTGATTAGCTCGTTTTGTTGCAACGAATTTGCCAAACTGCCTGCCAAAACTTTGGTGTAGGCCTCAAACAAAAAACCGCCTGTGCCACAAGCAAAATCAAGCACTTTTACTTGTTGATTTGCCAAACCTCCCGGTAAATTGAAATCGTCTTGCAAAATTTGTGAAACCGCCTCGATAATAAACTTCACCACTGCGGGCGGAGTGTAATAAACACCGCGATTAACCTTGCTTTGCATATCGTATTCTTTTAAAAAATCTTCATAAAAATAAATGTATGGATCTTTTTCGGCACTGGCATGGCTTTGCATATCTAAAACCACTTCGGCAAGATTGAGATTGTTGATTACCGATAAAATATTTTCAACCGCCCAGTTGATTTGTTGATATTGTTGATTGTTTAGCAAATCAAAAAAACCACTTAAAGTTTTGATGAGCGAAAAAGCATGCGGAATGTGATTTTTGATGTTTTGCAAGCTAAACACTTCGCCAGAATTTAGCCTAGCTAAAAAAATTGAGTAGGTAAGCATTTGGGCAAAACCATCGGCAAATTCTTTGGCAGATAAATTTTCGGTAAAAAGGCTAGTTTGAAAAACTTGATAAAGAGCAAAAAGCTGATCTTTTTCTTGTAAATCATGGATTTGTTGCTCGATTTGGTAAGTAAGATAATTTTTTAATTCGATGGTTGGGCGGGCAAGTTTTTGAGCTAAATCGCAAGTGGTGGTAATTTGTTGCGGTTCGCAAGCAAGAAATTTGTTGAGAAAATCGGCAAATTCTTGGGCTTTGCTGACAGAAATTTTAAAATTTTTGCAGGTAAGATCAAGCGAAGTGCAGAGCCTAAATTCTAGGGGTTGATTGTTTTTATAAAGCCAAATCCAGTTGAGATAATCGGTTAAAATAATATTTTGACTGAGTTTTTGATATTTTTGTATTTGCTCGGATTTTAAAATTTTGTTGAGATTTTCATCGATTTTTTTGTTTTCGATGTAGCCAATAATGGTGCCGGTTTTATGGTTGCTGACGGTAAAATCTGGGGCTCCAAAGCCATCTTTATTTCTTTTGCCTTCGTGAGTGATGGTTAAATTAACAAGCCCAAAATGTTGCAAAGTTTGGTTCAGTAGATTTTGCAAAAAAGCCCTGCCTGTATGCTCGGTTTGGTTGAGGCAATCAGACAAATTAAGGCTGGCAAGGTAGTTGGATAAATAGTGTTGCATATTTGTTTAGAATTATATTAAATCTAGCTTAATCTTTTTAATTAAAAAACTTTAAAAAGCCTCTACCTATATTGATATACAGGCAATAGTTTTTAAAAATTTTATCTCAAAAATCATGTCGTTTACTATTTAGCACACTTAAACATAATATTTTGCTATATTTGCAATGATAAATGGGATTTGGTATTATTTTAGGACGAAATTATATTTTAAATAAACTTAATATGTCGTTGTAAGTGGCAACAAACATTAAAAAAAATAAAAAACTTACCCCTAATTTATTGCCAAATTCTTGTATTTTTATAGGAATAGGTTTGCCAAAAATAGCTTCTAACACATAATAAAGCAAGTGTCCACCATCTAAAACTGGCACTGGTAATAGATTCATGATGCCAAGATTTATTGAGATTAGGGCAACAAACCACAAAACTGCAACCATACCATATTCAACTGTTTTGCCAGAGTATTTAGCGATTTTGACTGGACCATTAATTTCGGTGATAGATCTTTGCCCAAAAAGAAGCTGTTTTACTCCATATAAAATAGTAGCAGAAAGATCGTAAGTTTCGATTATTCCTTGTTTTAAGCTAGAATACCATGAAAAAGTGACAGTTTCTGTTTTGTAAGAACCAATGCCTACGAATCTGGTTTTTTGCACTTCGTCGAAATAATTTTTTCTTTCTTGTAAAATTGGATTTACATTAATATTTATAATTTGATTATTTCTTGATAATGTAAAAATCAATTGTTGTTCGGTGCTGATGGCAATAAAATTGGCAACATCGGCGAAGTTTTGCATTTTTTTATTATTGATTGCTAAAATTTGATCGTTAATTTTTATGCCAGAAATTTGTGCAGGAGATTTTTCGGCAACAAAATCAATAAAAGTGCTAGTTTGTTGCATACCATAAATTTTAAAAAGTATGGTTAAAATCAAAATAGCAGATAAAAAATTTGCCACAGGGCCCGCAATCACAATGGCGATTCTTTGATAAACATTTTTGTTAATAAAGGCATCTTTAGCAGTAAGAAGCTCGGCAGATGGATTGTGATTTGGCATAGAAGCGATATTTCTGTCGCCATACATTTTAACAAAACCGCCAAAAAGAAATAGACGAATTTGCCATTCTGTGCCATGTTTATCGGTAATGCCAAAAAGTTTTTTACCAAAACCAAGAGAAAATTCTAACACACGTACTTTGCAGAGTCGAGCAATAATGAAATGCCCAAATTCGTGCAAAAAAACTATTGCCGACATAATGGCAAGAAATGATAGAAAATTGTATAAAATAACAGAAATTAGTGTGGTCATTATGATAAAGTGTTAATTATTTGTGTTGCTATCAAAAAACATTGCTGATTAATTGCCAATATTTCGTTGAGGCAAGAATAATTGTTTATTTTGATACTATTTAAAGTTTTTTCAATGACTAGTGGTATTTGCCAAAAAGCTAATTTTTCTTGCAAAAAACTAGTAACCGCTACTTCGTTGCTAGCATTAAGAGCGATTAAGGCCGATCCTTGATGCTGTAAGGCTTGTTGACATAATTTAAAAGCGGGATACTTTTTTTCGTCTATTGCTAAAAATTGTAAAGTTGTTAATTGTGATAGAGTTAATTTTTGTTGTGGTTGTAAAATGCGATGCGGAAAATTTAAGGCATAGCTAATAGGAATTTGCATATTTGGCTTACTTAACAAGGCAATGCTTGCACCATCGATATAATTGACTATACCATGAACGATAGATTGCGGATGAATTAATACTTCGATTTGCGATATTTGTAGATGAGGAAACAAATAATAAGCCTCAATCACTTCTAACCCTTTATTTACCATTGTTGCCGAATCAACTGATATTTTTGCCCCCATTTGCCAATTTGGATGTTGTATTGCTTGTTGTTTTGTGATTTGTTTAATATCTCCTGTGAAATTTAAAAACGGACCTCCCGAAGCAGTAAGAACAACACTTTCGATGTTATGGTGATTGTTTTGAAAAATTTGCCATAAGGCATTATGCTCTGAATCAAGTGGCAATATTTTAACATTGTGAGTTTTGGCTAAACTAGTAATTAAATTGCCTGCACACACCAAAGATTCTTTATTGGCTAAAGCAATATCGTTGCCTGCTTTAATTGCGGTTATGGTAGGCAGTAGTCCGGCAATGCCAACTATTGCTAAAACTACCAAATTATATTTAGTTGCTAATACATCTATAATTGCCTGCTTTCCTGCCAAAACTTTTATGTTGTGTGGAGTGTCTTTTTTTAGGCAAGAAAAATATTTTTCGTTTTCAATAACAATAACTTCTGGTTGAAATTCGATAGCTTGTTGCAGTAGCAGTTGCCAATTGTTTTGTGCCGCTAAACATTGCACCGAAAAAAGATGGGGATTTTGTCGAACTAAATGTAAAGTGCTACAACCAATAGAGCCAGTAGATCCTAAAACCGCAATTTTTTTCATATTTTGTTTATTTTTTTGGGTTTATTTGAGATTTATTTTTGGGCTTATTTTTTGGGCTTAAAATCGATATTTTCTTGTTTTAACAACTGTTCAATATGATTAACATTTTTATAGGTTTCGTCAAGCATAAAATTTAATTCGGGAATTGTTCTGGCGGTAAGTTTTTGAGCAACTTGATGACGAATTTGCGGAACTAATTTATTTAATTTAATGATAATATTGTTGGCATTGTTGCCAAAAACATCAACAAATATTTTGGCATTTTTTAAATCTGAACTGATGCTTACTTCTAAAATAGTGGTGATGTTACCTTCAATGGAACCATAACTATTTCTTAAAAAAATTTCTGCTAAAATTCTTTTTAAATTTTCGCCAGCTTGTAGTTGTCTTTGTGTTTTTTGTTGCATTATTTAAAATTTTTTGAATTGGTGAATGCCCTTCATAACAATGTTAAAAGTGCATAATTTTATTGCTTCGGGGTTAATAAAATCGATAGTTCGAACATCGGCAGTAAGTAGCTCTCTTTCTTTTGCAGAATAAGCAAGATATTGATAATCGGTTTGATTCTGAGGATGATTGACAAAATACATTTCGGTTTCGAGTTTGCCAAATTTTGGATGATAGATGTTGAAATTAATGTGTGGTGCCCTGCCAGAAATACTTCCGGGCATAATAGTGATAAAATGATAATTGCCTAAATTATCGGTTATTGTTCTGCCAGACATATTAAAATATTTATCAAAAAATTCGCTGTTTTTTTCTAGTAAGGTATGATATTTTCCTGCTGAATTAGTTTGCCAAATTTCAAGAGCTACATTGCTAATGGGCACTCCAAAAGAATCAGAAATATTGCCTTGAATAAAAATAACTTCGCCAAAAGCTCGATAAAAAGAGCCTGTTTTTTTAGCTAAATTATTGGTTTTGCCAAAAATTTCGGGCATAGAGAGATCGGCTAAAAAAAAACGAGGAGGAGTTGGAGTTTTTGGCTCATATGGAGATAGTTTTTTGCTGAATTCGGTTTCTATTTTTGGCACTTGTATAACAATATATGGGTCGAGAGCTTCTGATTTTTTTTGATTGTAAATTTTGTTTAACAAGCTTTCTTCAGTGTTTATTTTAAAAAGACTTTGATTAAAGTTATTGTTAATTTGTTGATTTTGTGCTAAAAACGAGTCGGGATTAACAGGAATATTGATGGTGTTGATTAAATCTTGTGTGCCATAAGTGGGCAAGGTTACATAGTTTTGATTAATATTTTCGGCATTGTTTTGCTGTTTATTGTTATCGGCTTTTGCCACTTGCCAAAAACAAAAAATTAGTAAAAAAATAATACTGTTGAAATTTTTTAACGAAAAAGCCATATTTAAATATTATACTTTTGGTAAAGTAACCCCTGTTTGTTTCATATATTTTCCTTGTCTTTTGTTGTAGGGGTTAAGGCAAGCAACATCTCCTTTGAAAAACAAAAATTGACAAGCACCTTCGAAAGCATAAATTTTAGCAGGCAAAGGCGTTGTGTTGGAAAATTCAAGAGTTACTTGACCTTCCCAGCCAGGTTCAAGAGGAGTTACATTAACAATAATACCGCAACGAGCATATGTTGATTTGCCTACACAAATAACTAAAACATCTTTTGGAATAGAAAAATATTCAACTGTGCGTGCTAATGCAAAACTATTGGGTGGAATAATGCAAACATCGGTTTTTCTGTTAACAAAGCTATTTTCGGAGAAATTTTTAGGATCAACAATAGCAGAATCGATATTGGTAAAAACCTTAAACTCATCGGCAACTCTAGCATCATAACCATAAGAAGAATTGCCATAAGAAATTATTTTTTCTCCTGCCTGATTAAACCTCACTTGTTGGGAAACAAAAGGCTCTATCATGTTATGTTGTTTAACCAAATGTGCTATGGTTTTATCTGATAAAATAGTC
>JBILTH010000038.1:0-7773 GCA_044371635.1 Rickettsiales bacterium | reverse complement strand
TATTAAAATTTAACAGAATTTTAATATTATTTCTAGCGCAATTTAAATTATAATTTTTTTTACAATAAGTTTTTAATTGACAAAAATGACATCAATTTATCATGCTAAATTATTAATTATCTAGATAGTTTATATATTTTTCTCGCAGATTCAATAATAATTATCCACAAAATTAACAAAAACAATAGAGCAATTGTTGCTACTAAATATTGGTTAAATAAAACTTGTTTTGCTGTGCTTAATTTGTTGGGATCGATAATTTCTATTGCTTGTTGCCAAGTATTTTTGCCAGAAGCAATAAAACCAATTTTATGATTACTCGAAAAAACTTTTTGCAACACAGCATAAGTAGTGTTAAACACCACAAATAACAAAGGCAAAAAAGTGATTAAACAATATTTTTTTGGTTTTTTTTGATATAAAATAACCGTTGCCAAACACAAAGCAATGCCAGCTAACATTTGATTTGACATACCAAACAATGGCCACAAAATATTAACCCCACCAGCAGGATCAATAACCCCCACATATAAAAAATAACCCCAACCGCATACCACCAAAGCACTAGATATAATAGAAAAATATTTTGATTGTTGTATTTTTTGATTTTTAAGCAAATCTTCGAGCATAAAGCGTGCAACTCTTGTGCCAGCATCGAGAGTGGTTAAAATAAATATCGCTTCAAACATAATGGCAAAATGATACCATAAAGATAGCATTTTATTGCCAAAAGCCGAAGAAAAAATTGTTGCCATACCAACCGCCAAAGAAGGGGCTCCACCAGTTCGACCATATAAACTGTTTTCACCCATTTGAGTTGCTAAATCAAGCATTTGTTGATGTTGCAAAGAAAAGCCCCAGCTATTGATGGTTGTTTGCGGATCTGCCCCTAAAATAGGTAGCGGAGTGTTGATGGCAAAATAAATTGCCGGATCTAAAACACAGGCCGCAATTAAAGCCATAATTGCTACACAACCTTCAAGCAACATGCTACCATAACCCACAAGCCTAATATCACTTTCTTGATTAATAATTTTAGGAGTGGTGCCAGAAGCAACCAAACTATGAAAACCAGAAATAGCTCCACAACCAACGGTAATAAATAGAAATGGAAATATTTTACCGCTAAAAATTGGGCCATTGCCATCTATAAAACTAGTAAGAGCGGGCATTTGCATTTGAGGTTGAAAGAAAAATAGGGCAATTGCCAATAAAGCGATAGTGCCGATTTTTAAAAAAGAAGAAAGATAATCTCGAGGAGTAAGCAAAAGCCAAACAGGCAAAACCGCTGCCAAAAAACCATAAATCATTACTGCAAAAGCTAAAATTTTTGCATCTTGATTAAAAAAACTAGCCAAAACTGGATGATAATGAATTATTTTTCCACCATAAACTGCCAATAAAAACAAGGCAAAACCCACTAAACTAGCCTCTAAAACTCCATTTGGCCTGATATAATAAAGATAAATACCCACCAACATTGCAATTGGAATAGTCATAAGCACAGTAAAAGCACCCCAAGGGCTATGTGCAAGAGCCTTTACCACAATTAACCCTAGCACAGAAATTAAAATAAGAATAATAGCCAAAGTGCCAAACAAAGCAACAATACCCGCAGTTTTGCTAATTTCTTCTTCAATCATTTTACCTAAAGATTTAGCATTTCTTCTAACCGAGGCAAATAAAATTACCATATCCTGCACTGCACCTGCCAAAATAGAGCCAACAATAATCCAGATAGTGCTAGGCAAATAGCCAAATTGAGCAGCCAAAGTTGGGCCAATCAAAGGGCCAGGGCCAGCTATGGCAGCAAAATGATGTCCAAACACTATCCAGCGATTAGTTGGCACAAAATCGGCGCCATCGCTAAATTTATGAGCAGGAGTTTTGTTTTGATTGTTTAAGCACAATACTTTTGTAGAAATGAAAGCAGAATAAAAACGATAGGCAATTAATTGACAACCAAAGCAAGCCAGCAAAAACCATAAAGAAGAGATAGTTTCACCTCGATGCAAGGCAATAAAAGAAAAAGCAGAAGCACCAATTATACCAATTGTTAACCACAAAATAAATTTTAGCAAATTTTGAGTGTTAGCCATAAATAATCAATAAGTTAATTGAAAACAAAGAGGGGAAACTTTTATTAATAATTTTAAATTATTATTTTTTATAATACAATCAAATTTTAACCTTAAAACTATATCAAGCATAAACCTTAAATAATTATAAAATGCACTACTTTTAATACAATTTTTCATCTAAAATTTCAAATCTAACAAAATATTTTTGAGAAAAAAACTTTAGAAAATGATTAATCTAAATAATTTTTTGCAAGATTAAATTTGAGATTAATGAAAATTGCAATTGCAAAATTGAAAATAGTAATTAAAATTTCTTATAATAACTAATTTCACTTCATAATTCAAAATGAAATTAAGCAAAAGTTAAATAGTTTTATTCAAGATAAATCTTAATAACATTCGTTTTAATTATTTTTACTATACTTAACAATGTTTAGCATCAACTTAAATTTTCAAAAAGATGAAAATCTTAGCAATTTTGGTAAAGCCATTTTAAAAGATCGCTACCTATTACCAGAAGAGAATTTTCAACAATTGTTTGCAAGAGTTGCGGGTGCTTATGCAAACGATTCTGACCATGCTAATCGTTTATATCAATACATTTCTGATCTTTGGTTTATGCCTGCCACTCCAGTTTTAAGTAATGGTGGCACTAAACGAGGCTTGCCTATTTCTTGTTTTTTAAACGAGTGTGCCGATTCTTTAGAAGGTATTGTTAATTTGTGGAATGAAAATGTTTGGCTGGCTTCAAGAGGCGGTGGTATTGGTAGTTATTGGGGTAATGTGCGATCTATAGGTGAAACTGTAAGGGGCAACGGCAAAACTTCTGGCATTATACCTTTTATTAAAGTTACAGATTCTCAAACTTTAGCCATTTCGCAAGGTAGTTTAAGAAGAGGTTCGGCCGCAGTTTATTTGTCTATTAACCATCCTGAAATAACAGAATTTATCGACATCAGAAGACCAATAGGCGGAGATCAAAACCGCAGATCTCTTAATTTGCATCATGGGGTAGTAATTACAGACGAATTCATGAAAGCAGTTGAAAAAAACGAAGATTTTCATCTTAAAAGTCCCTATACTCAAAAAATCATAGAAACAGTTAAAGCAAGAGATCTTTGGGTTAAGCTACTTACCGCCAGAATTGAAACAGGAGAACCTTATATTTTATTTATCGATGCTGTAAATAAGGCTATTCCACTGCATCATAAAAAACTAAATCTCGCAGTAAAAACTTCTAACCTATGTTCAGAAATTACCTTACCTACAGGCATAGATCATCTTGGTAACGACAGAACAGCGGTTTGTTGTTTGTCTTCTCTCAATCTCGAATATTATGATTCTTGGAAAGATAATCATCATTTTATTTCTGATGTTATGTTGTTTTTAGATAATGTTTTGCAAGATTTTATCGATTCTGCTCCAAATTCTATGTTAAAAGCCAAATATTCGGCCACACGAGAAAGAAGTGTTGGGCTTGGAGTTATGGGTTTTCATTCTTTTTTGCAAAGTAAGAATGTGCCAATAGAATCAGCTATGAGCAAGGTGTGGAACAAAAAAATATTTCAAAAAATTAAACAAGAAGTAGATCTTATCTCACAAGAATTAGCCAAACAAAAAGGCTCTTGCCTTGATGCCTTAGATGCTGGTTACAACGAAAGATTTTCTAACAAAATTGCCATCGCTCCTACTGCTTCAATTTCTATCATTGCCAACAATTCTTCACCTGGTATCGAACCTTTTGTAGCCAATTCTTTTACTCAAAAAACCCTCACTGGCTCTTTTAATGTACGTAATAAAAATTTAGTTAAGTTGCTTGAAAGTAAAGGTAAAAATACCGAAGACATTTGGTCCTCAATTACAACCAACGAAGGCTCGGTGCAACATCTTAATTTTCTCGATGATCACGAAAAAATGGTATTTAAAACAGCTCAAGAAATCGATCAAAGATGGATAATTGATTTAGCAGCAGAAAGACAAGAATATATCTGCCAAGCACAAAGTGTTAATTTGTTTTTACCTAGTAATATTTCAAAAAAATACCTACATGAAATACATTTTAGAGCTTGGCAAAAAGGTTTAAAAAGCCTCTATTACTGTCGTTCAACCTCTATTCAGAGGGCAGATAAAGTATCTCATAAAGTCGAACAAAACGAAATCGATCTTAATAACCAGCAAGAAAGCAAATATGAAGATTGTTTATCTTGTCAATAATTTTTTCCTATGAAATTTGTCTCAACTCGCTTATCTTCTCCCTCTTTATCTTTTTCTGAAGTAATTTTACAGGGCTTGGCACCAGATGGTGGCTTATATGTGCCCGAATTTTTACCTTTGTTTGATGGTAAAAAACTTTCCGAAATGGCTAAAATGACTTATCAAGAATTGTTCTTTGAAGTTACCTATAATTTTGTTGCACAAAATATTAGCGAAGATGTCTATAAAAAAATAATCGCTAAATCTTATCAAAACTTTAATCATCAAGCCATAGCACCGCTAAAACAAATCTCACATAATCATTATTTACTCGAATTATTTCATGGTCCAACACTTGCTTTTAAAGATTTTGCCTTGCAATTTTTAGGCAATTTACTCGATTATTTATTATCTTTAAAAAAAGAAAAAATAGTTATTGTTGGAGCAACATCTGGCGATACAGGTTCTGCAGCTATTCATGGTTGCAAAATGTGTCAAAATGCTACAATTTTTATTTTGCATCCTTATCAAAAAGTTTCGCCTGTGCAAAGAAGACAAATGACAACCGTAATAGCAGATAATGTTTTTAATATTGCTTTACAGGGCAATTTTGATGATTGTCAAAATTTTGTTAAAAAAATGTTTGTCAACCAACAATTTTTAAACGGTAGAAGAATGGTGGCTGTTAATTCTATCAATTTTGCTCGAATTATGGCTCAAATAGTCTATTATTTTTATAGTGGCTTAAGGGTTGCCAATAATAATGGAGTTTCTTTTAGTGTACCAACTGGTAATTTTGGCGATATTTATGCCGGATATTTAGCAAAAAAAATGGGTCTTAACATCAAAAAACTAATTGTTGCCACCAATACCAACAACATTTTGGTTCGTTTTTTACACAATAAAGATTATAGCAAGCAACCGATGATTGAAACAATTTCACCTAGCATGAATATTCAAGTCGCAAGCAATTTTGAAAGACTAATTTTTGATGTGGCAAAGAGTCGTAAACTAGAAAATTCTATTGGGGTAGCAATGCAAGAATTTGAACGCACCAACACTTTAACCTTAAACGAAGAAATTCATAAAGCAATATCTCAAGATTTTATAGGCTTTAATATTTCTGATGAAGCAACAATTTTATCTATTCAACAGGCTTACATACAAACATCCGAAGTTCTCGATCCTCATACTGCTATTGGCTTTGAATCATCTTTGCAATTTATCAACAGCAAGCACTACACACAAGAACCAATCGTTACTTTGGCAACGGCACATCCTGCAAAATTTCCAGATGCTATTGTGCAAGCCAAAATGCCAGAACCGAAACTACCTCATTTTTTGCAAAATCTATTTGAAATGCCCGAAAAATATGATATTCTTGAAAATAGTTTAGAAGCGGTAAAACAATTTATTGCTAGCAAATAAAAATGATCGCTTCAAACAAAATTAATATTTTTTTATGATTGCCAAGATAGGTTTTTGTTTGTTAATTTTGATTGTTGCCACTGCTGGATGTTTAAGTTTTTTAGCATTTTTTGGCAAAAAAAACAAGGCAAATATGCAAAAAATATATACCCTCAACTATTTTTTATTGTTAATTGCTTTTTGTTGCAAACTATGTTTAATATATAGTTTTATCATATCCGATTATTCATTGTTAAATGTTTATCAAAACTCACATCATTTAAAACCTTTAATTTTCAAAATTGCAGGAGCTTGGGGAAGTCATGAAGGCTCTATGTTACTATTAATTTTAGTGTTATTAATTTATAACACTCTATTTTTATTAAAAAGCAAACTCGATTTATCAATAAACATCAACACTGTTGCTATTCAAACTGCTATAATAACTCTATTTTCTTTTTATACTCTTGTAACCTCTAATCCTTTTTTGCCAGTTTTTCCTGTGGCAACAGCAGGTTTAGGTTTAAATCCTTTGTTGCAAGATATTGGTTTAGCACTGCATCCGCCAATGCTTTATTGTGGTTACTTGGGCTCTATCTTGGTTTTTTCTTTAACTATTGCTGCGGTTATTACTAATAATCTGCATAAACAACTATTAAAACAATTGCATTTTTGGCTATATTTTACTTTTGCTAGCCTCACTACTGGTATTGCCTTGGGGGCTTGGTGGGCATATCGTGAATTGGGTTGGGGAGGTTATTGGTTTTGGGATCCTGTAGAAAATATTTCTCTTATGCCATGGCTTGCTTGCATTATGTTAATACATTGTTTATTGTTAATTAAAAAACAAGAGAAATTTAAATTGTGGTTGGTTTTTTTGGTTGTTGTTAATGCTGTTTTATGTTTGCTTGGTATTTTTCTTACTAGATCTGGGCTACTTACTTCGGTTCATACTTTTGCAGTTGATACAACAAGAGGTTTTGCAATGATGTGTTTAGTTTTATTTGTTGGTGTTTTTGGTTTTTTAATTTTTGCCTATAAATTTAATGAAATAGCGGGATGGCAAAAAAATAAAAAATCTGATATTTTTCCTTTACTTACTCAAAATTATTTTTTGTTGTTGTTTTTGTTGATAGTTTTTGTTGGTACTCTTTATCCTGTTTTGGCAAATGGCCTATGGCAAGAACTAATAACCATTGGTCCCACTTATTATCAAAATATTTTTTCAATTGGTTTAATACCGTTTTTACTGTTGCTTTCTGTGGCAAGTTGGCAACATTTGCAAAAATTACAGCAAAAAAAGATCATCTTAATCATTGTGGCAACTTTTATTGCGAGTGTAATAATTTATTTTAAACCAGAAAAAGATTATTTAATCGTTGGCTGGTGTTTAATTTTTGCTCTTACTCTTGCTATTTTTACTAATATTTTAACACCACAGAAAATATCTGCCAAAATAGCTCATCTCGGATTTTTATTTTTACTGGTCGGAATTATAGCTAATGGTTATTTCGATAGCACCAAAGAAACACAACTAAATATTGGCAATAACATAGAAATGGCGGGCATAAATATTCAATTTCACAATACTCAATATTTAGTTGGCAAAAACTTTTTAAGTAATCAAGGTATTTTTCACCTAATAAAACAACAAAAAAAAATAGCCACTCTAACACCAGAGCTTCGCTATTATCCTGTTTCAAATCAAACCACAAACGAAACCAGTATTTATCATTATTGGCTTGGCGATTTAGCTATAGTTTTAGGAACTAAAGACGAAAACAATAGTTATGCGGTAAGAATTTATCATAAACCTTTAATTTATGCAATTTGGCTTGGTTGCCTTATGATGTGCGGTTCATTTTTAACGATAATTTTAAAAAATAAGCTTTTATAATAGCAATTATATTCATAAAGGCACTGTTACATCCCAAATTATATTTTACTTTTTTACCATTTTGGCATAAATTTTACCTATTTTTAGCCTAATTTTATTTTCAGTTGTGCTAATGCAACAACACGATATAATACCATTTCAACTTTTTAGTTGACCATTTAAATATTTTATAAATAGTTGATTTATTATTAATCA
>JBILTH010000037.1:0-7810 GCA_044371635.1 Rickettsiales bacterium | reverse complement strand
CAACATAGAAATTTTATAAAAAATTGAAAGTCACCAAATTATAAAATCAACAACTTGTTTAGTCAAGATCGATTTATCAAGATAATAATTTAATTTAAAGATGGTAAATGGTATCATGTCATTTACATTAATTAAAATAATACTATGATTTTTTATATATAATGTTTTTATAATGAGCAGAATTAATATTGCTTCATGTTTTGTAAAATATCAAAAAATTGTGGAAAACTAGTGTTTATAATTGTAGAATCATCTATTTCAATGCCACAATTAAGATTTAAACCCATAATAAGAGCAGACATTGCAATACGATGATCAAGTGCTGTTGACAATTTTATTATCTCTTTCGCTTGGTTAACTCCCCCTGTAATTTCAAGAGAATCGGAGCCAACAACAACTTTTACCCCGCAACTTTGCAAATTATTGGCTATCATCATTAATCGGTTGCTTTCTTTTACTTTTAGCTCTGCCAAGCCATTCATGGTTGTGGTGCCAAAAGCAAAAGCACAAGCAACAGCAAAAATAGGATATTCATCAATCATAAAAGCCGATCGACTAGCAGGAACATTGATGGCTTTCAACTTGCTATAACATACTTTAATATCGGCAACTAATTCGCCATTTATAGTTTTTGTGTTCAGAATTATAATATCACCCCCCATTTCTTGTAAACTAGTGATAATGCCAGTTCGAAGTGGGTTTATGCCAACATTTTTTAATGTGATATTGGATCCTTCAACAATAAGGGCTGCTACAATAAAAAAAGCGGCGGAAGAAATGTCAGAAGGAACAAAAAAGTTGCAAGCATTAAATTCTTGTAAACCTTGATAAGATATTGTTTTTGCATTTTTGTTGTTATTGTTTGCTGTAATATCGAGTTTTAAACCTAGATGTTGCATCATGATTTCAGTATGATCTCGGCAAAGCTCTGGCTCAATAATAGTGGTTATGCCTTTTGTTGTGAGGGCAGAAAGCAAGATGCAACTTTTTATTTGAGCAGAGGCAACGGGCATTTCATATTGAATTGGCATAGCATTATCATTGCCAACCACAGCAAAAGGCAATAAATTATTTTGTCGAGCCAATATTTTTGCCCCAAATTGTTGCATAGGAGTAAAAATGCGTTGCATTGGTCTTTTATGTAAAGAAGCATCGCCATTAAAAAAAGTGGTAAAATTACGAGTAGCCACAAGCCCTGCCAATAAACGAGTAGAGGTGCCAGAATTACCCATATCAAGAACAAAATTTGGCTCGTTTAAGCCAAACAAACCAACCCCTACCACTTGCCAATGATCTGTTTTTTTTGTAATTTCAACCCCCATAGATCTGAAGGCTGAGATTGTTTTTAAAACATCTTCGCCTTCTAAAATATTGTAGATTTTGCTAATTCCATAAGCTAAAGAAGCAAAAATAACTGCACGATGCGAAATAGATTTATCAGAAGCAACAAATATTTCGCCCTGCAAAGGTTGGTTGCTTTTTTTAGTAAAATTAATTGTCATAAAAAATAGATTATAAGAAAGAAAAGATTATTCTTTCTATTTTTTCAATGAAAAATACAGCAGTAATATTAAAAAAGGCAAAAATTAAAATGATAAATTTAGCATTGACAAAATCATCAAGCATAATAATGTTATTTGGTTGATCGAAATACATAATTTTTATAATGCGTAAATAGTAAAAAGCAGAAACAACGGTAAAAACAATAACCATAATAGCCAATATGAGATCGCCACCAATAATCATTGATTTTATAGCATAAAATTTAGCAAAAAAACCTGCCAAAGGCGGAATTCCAGCGATAGAGAAAAAATATATTGCCAAACAAAAAGCGATTACAGGGTTAGTTTTGGATAAACCAGAAAGAGCTGTGATGCTAAATATTTTGCGATTTTCAAGATCGGATTCTTGATTAGTGGTAGATAAGATAAGGTTTAAAAATGCTAATAAACCAATAGAAATAAAAGAATAAATAGTGGCATAAATTAAAACATTAGGAAAAATTTCTTTTTGTAATGGAGAAATTGTTAACAGAATAAAACCCATATTTGCCACCGAGCTATATGCAAAAAGTCTTTTTATATTTTGTTGAGCAATAGCACCAATGCTACCAATTACAATAGAAGCAATTCCAACCAAAAGCAATATTTTTGCTAAAATTAGAAGTGATAGATTAATCATAAAAATTGACATAGCAATTAAAGTGGTAAATTTTATTACTGTACCAAAAAATGCAATTACCGAAGTTGGAGAGCCTTCATATACATCTATCGACCACATATGAAAAGGGGCAGAAGCTGTTTTAAAAAATAAAGCAACAGCAATTAATACAAAACCAAAAATAATAGCAACGGGCGGATAGTTTTCATTGTTAAAACTCGCTAAATATTGATTAATTTGATTAAAGTTAGTACTACCGCTATAACCATAAACCAAAGAAATGCCATAAAGCAATAAACCAGAAGCCAAACTACCTAAAATAACATATTTTATTCCGGCCTCAGAAGATTTAAGCGACCAGCGATTAAACGAGGCTAAAACATAGCAAGAAAGAGCTTGCAATTCTAAACCAGTATAAAACACAAAGAAATCATTAGCAGAAATCATAAGCAAGCCACCAACAGTTGCCAAAAACAATAAGGATAAAAATTCGGGGCTAAATTTATCTATTTCTAAAACATAACGAATAACCATTAAAGTTACTACCATCAATAATAATAGAGAAATAGTTTTTGCCAAAGAAGAAATAGGATTTATTTTTAACATTGAGTTAAAAATTGAATCGTGATCTACAAAGTTTTTAGCAGACCAAGCCAAAGCAACACCAACAATAATTAGTGCCAAAAAATGCAAAAACATAGTAAGATTTTGTTGGCTATGTATTGTTTTTTGCTTATAAAAAACTCCAATTATAAGTAATAAGAAGGAACCTATAACAAGAGTTAATTCGGGTATCAAAAATTGAAAATTCATGATGTTAAAAAACTAGATTTGAGAAACAAAAATATTTGCAATATTTAAAGAATAATCATTAAAAAATTGCAAAACTAAATTGGGGGCGAAACCAAACAAAATAACTAAACTTGACAAGGTAATTAAAGCTGTTTTTTCAAATAAATTTAAATCAGAAATTTTATTAACTTTATGATTTGTGATTTCTTGTAGCCAAACTTTGCGATATAAGATTAGCATATATAAAGCCCCCAAAACTATGGCTAAACCAGCAATTAAAGCATATATTTTATTAACAGAAAACACTGCCATAATTGACAAAAACTCTCCTACAAAACCACTAGTTCCAGGCAAACCAACCGCCCCCATAACAAAAATGAAGGTTAGCACAGCAAATTGAGGCATTCTGTGAGCTAAACCACCAAGATCAGCTATTTTTTTGGTATGAAGACGATCATAAACCACACCAACACATATAAATAGAGCAGAAGAAACCAAGCCATGACTAATCATTTGCATAATTGCAGCACTAATTCCTTGGTGAGTAAAACTAAAAATACCTAAAGTAACAAAACCCATATGAGCCACTGAAGAATAAGCGATCATTTTTTTCATATCTTCTTGAGCCAAAGCCACAATTGAACCGTAAACAATAGCAATGATGCTAAATATAAGAATATAGTTGGAAAAATATTGAGCGGCTTGTGGAAAAAATGGTAAGGAAAAACGAATTAAAGCATAAGCTCCCATTTTAATTAATACCCCTGCTAATAAAACCGAACCAGCCGTTGGAGCTTGCACATGGGCATCTGGCAACCAAGTATGAACAGGAAACATTGGTATTTTAATGGCAAAAGAAGCTAAAAATAAAATAAAAAATAATTTTTGAAATGATAAAGGTAGTTTTTCAGGTAGAATTTTAGTAAGTAACTCAATGTTAGAAGTGTTAAAATATAGGGCTATGGCAATTATGGCTACTAAGAAAAAAACCGAACCTGCTAAAGTATATAAAAAAAACTTATAAGCGGCATAAACTTTATTTTCTCCGCCAAAAATACCGATAATAAAAAACATTGGCACCAAGCTTGCTTCGAAGAAAAAATAAAAGGCAAAAAGATCGAGAGAAACAAAAGAGCCAATAATACAGGTTTCAATTAGTAAAAAACAAATTACAAATTCTTTTACTCGATGTTTAATAGAATTAATACTAAGCAACAAACAAAAAGGAATAAGTAAAACTGTAAGCA
This sequence comes from Rickettsiales bacterium, assembly GCA_044371635.1. Classification (GTDB taxonomy): domain Bacteria; phylum Pseudomonadota; class Alphaproteobacteria; order Rickettsiales; family UBA1997; genus CAILUF01. The sequence goes on along the minus strand of JBILTH010000037.1, from coordinate 3,611 downwards.
ATATTAAAGGAAAAGATAAGCCATCAAGACCAATAAAATAGTTGATGTCCGGCTTGCTGATTAAAGAAAATTTATCAATAAACTGATGTGTTTTTTGGCTAAAATCGAATTTAAAAATTAAAGCAATAGCAATAATAAGCTCAATTATAGCAAAAAAAATAGCATAAGAATAATAAAATAAATTATTTTTAATTTTGATAGGCAACAAGAAAAAACCAGCTAATAAAGGCAAAAAAACCAGCAGTGATAAAATGTAAGAATTAGCAGTATCTATTGACATTGAAGCAAAATGTTTTGGTTAGATTTTTAAAAATATCAAATATTTTATTACTAAATCTTAAAACTGCAATATTTTTTTTATTTAACATTGTATTTTAAAGAAAAAAAATTATCATCATTAAATTTTTGTTAATAAAAATTACCAAATGCAACTTATGAATTTCGATTCGCAACAACTACTGTTATGGCATAATTTACTTCAATTAGTAGCTAAAATTAACAATAATTCAGAACAATCTTTTTTTACTAAAATAAAATTTTGGTTGCAAAAAGAATCAAAAAACAATAAAAGTTTTTATATTTATGGTAGCCCTGGTTGTGGTAAAACAATGATAATGCAAGCATTTTATCAACAAATTATTTTGCCTAAACAATATCATCATTTTCATGCTTTTATGCAAAAAATACATAGCAATTTGCATCAAATAAGAATTTCTCAACAATCAAATAATAAATCTCAAGAAATTAACTTGGCATTGCAAAAAATTGTAGGAAATAGCCAAATTATTTGCTTTGATGAGTTTCAAATAGTTGATATTGCTGATGCTATGTTGTTGAATAAAATTTTTAGTTATTTTTTTGCGAAAAATATTGTGGTGATTATCACTGCTAATTTTCATCCATTAGAATTGTATCAAAATGGCTTACAAAGGCAGTTATATCTTGATTTTGTGCAAGAAATTTTTTTGCCAAACTGTGTATGTTATCAACTATCTTCTAGTATAGATTATAGAAAATTAAAATTAGGTTTGAAGAAACATTATTTCATTTCCAATGCTAAAAATCGTCTTAAATTTCAACAAATATTTGCCGAAACTATACAAAATAAAACTTTACAAGTAAAAAATATTAATGTTTGGCAAAGAAATATTGCAATTAAAAATACTTATGAAAATATTGCTTTTTTTAGTTTTAAACAATTATGTTATCAAAATTTTTCTGCCGACGATTATCGAGCAATTTGTTGTGGTTTTGATTTGATTTTTTTAAAAACGGTACCATATTTTTTTGAAGAAGATATTAATGTAATAAGAAGATTTTCTTTATTTATAGACGAAGTCTATGAAAACAAAACTGCAATAATTATTCTTGCCAAAACTATTCCAAAAAAATTATGCAAAATACCAATCGTGCCACAATACTTTGACAGAACTATTTCAAGATTACAAGAAATTTGTAGTAAGCAATACTGGCAAGAAAGTAAATATGTTGCATTTAATACCAAATCTCATTTATAATTTCAATTATAGTTTTTTTGTCTAAATTAGAGTTGACATCATGTCGTTGCTGTTAAGCACGACTTGAATTAAAAATCTTCGTTGCTGTTAAGCACGACTTGAATTAAAAATCTTCGTTGCTGTTAAGCACGACTTGAATTAAAAATCTTCGTTGCTGTTAAGCACGACTTGAATTAAAAATCTTCGTTGCTGTAAGATTGAAAAAGCTAAAAACTATAATTTTTAAAATTCAGTATTGTTTCAATCTTTTTTCTTGAATTTTTATTATAAACTATGATAATTAATTAAAAAAAGCTTTACACTACACAAATTATGCACAATCTTTCTTTCTTACATGACATCATCATTTTGCTTTTAGCCTCGTTAATTATAGTTGTTATTTTTAAAGAGTTAAGGCTTAGTCCTGCTTTAGGTTATTTAGTTGCAGGAACTGCTATAGGTCCTTTTGGTTTTGGCATTGTTTCTAGCATTAGCACTACTAAATCTGTAGCAGAACTTGGTATTGTTTTTATGCTTTTTGCTATCGGTCTTGAGCTTACCTTGTCTAAATTAGCTAACATGAAAAAATATGTATTGGGTTTTGGTGGCTTACAAGTGTTACTTTCTTCTATAATAATTTTTGCTATTTGTCATTTTGTTTTAAAACTCAATGGCAATGCTTCAATTGTGATTGGAGTAGCTTTGGCAATGTCTTCAACCGCAATTGTATTGCAAATTATTCAAGAAAAAGCCGAGCAAAATAGCAAAATAGGAAAGCTAGCTTTTTCTGTGCTTTTAATGCAAGATTTAGCAGTGATACCTATTTTAGTTTTATTGCCAATTTTAGCAAAAAATAACAACAACTTAATTCCTGCCCTATCAATAGCATTTGGCAAGGCTATTATTGCAATGATTATTATTTTTGCTTTTGGTCGACTTTGCTTAAGACCAATCTATCGCTTAATTGCTAAATCACACAACGATGTTTTGTTTTTAAGCTTTACCTTATTAATTATTTTAGGTTCTGCCTATATAAGCCAACTATTTGATATGTCTTCGGCACTAGGTGCTTTTATTGCTGGCTTGATGGTTGCAGAAACAGAATATCGTTATCGAGTTGAAGAAGAAATTTTATCACTAAAATCTTTATTGCTAGGCTTGTTTTTTATGAGTATTGGAATGTTTTTTGATTATGATTTTTTAATAAAAAGCTGGTTTTATATTGCTATTGCTTCATTATCATTAATATTGCTTAAAACTACTGTAATCGTTGTGTTGTCAACAATCTTTAAATTACCTTTGGCAATCGCCATTAAAACTGGTCTTTTGCTATCGCAAGGAGGAGAATTTGCTTTTGTAGTATTTTTAATCGCAGTGCAACAAAAATTTTTAAGTAACGATTTATCAGAATTTTTAATGACAACCACAACACTTACTATGGCTCTCACCCCTCTTTTATATAGTATAGGCAATAAAATTAGACATAATATCAACACCAAACAAGCTTTAGAAAATAACAAATTAAAAAACGAAGTTGGCGATATTTCTAAACACATTATTATTATTGGTTTTTCAAAAATAGGCAGAATCATATCTTATATTTTAGAGAAAAAAAAAGTTAGTTATTTAATTTTAGAAAACAATCATTCTATCATCAAAAAAGAAAGGGAAAACGGTTACAATATACACTATGGTGATGCTTTAAATCTAGATATCTTAAACAATATTGTTATTCAAAAATGCGAAGCCGTTATAATTGCCATTGATGACGAAATTGCTTGTTTAAAAATTAGTCGTTTTTTAAATCAGCATTTTCCTAACATTACCCTCATCACCAAAACAGAATCTCTAAATAAATCTGAAAGACTTAAAAAAATAGGTGCTAATTATGTAGTGGTAAAAAACCTCGAAACGGCATTATACATCAGTAAATTAGCCTTAATTTATTCTGGAATTAATATTGATGAAAGCCAGCAAGAAATCAATTATTTTCGCGATTTTTTTAACAATGAAGGTCATTTTTAATATATTTTTTGATTATAAATGGGATTAACATTTGGAGGAAAAAGATGATTTTTATATTCAGTTTTTGATGTTTCATTTTCATTAATAATC
>JBILTH010000036.1:0-7905 GCA_044371635.1 Rickettsiales bacterium | reverse complement strand
CCACTAGAAAACATACAACAACAAATAGATTTTGCCATTAAGGATAGTAAAATATGCTATCTAATACTTGATGATAATTTTGATATTTTAGCAAAATCTAACGATATTCAAGAATTAAATCATTATAAAAACCAATTATCTAAAAATAATTTATTGAATGCAACAATTAAAAACAGAGGCATTGTTTATAATGCTAATATTTATAATTTAAAAATTGATAATTGCTATTTTAAATTATTGCAAAAATCAAAAGAATATAAATTTATCGTGTTAAGTGGTTATAACGAAAAAAATTCTTTTTTAGAATTATCAATAAATATCTTAAAAAACAGTCTGCAATCTTTAATTGTTTCATTCTTATGTATATGGCTAATTTATCTTTTTTATAAACATAAAATAATACCTTTTTTTCAAGAATTAATTCTTTCTAAAGAAATTGCCGACTCTGCCAATTCGGCAAAAAGCAAGTTTTTGTCTAATATGACCCATGAAATACGCACACCGATCAACGGCATCATAGGAATCACTAATATTTTAAAAGAATCAACTAACTTAAAAAAAGAAGATCTTAAAAACATTGAAACTATCAGTATTTCGGCTCAATCTTTAATGTTAATAGTAAATGAAATACTTGATTTTTCTAAACTTGGAGCAGAAAAAATTGTGATAGAAAATAAATCGTTGATATTAAACGATTTAATTGAAGAAATAGGCAATATAGTTGTTGGTAATATTGGATATAAAAAAATTGAAATTATTATACATATCAATAGCAATGTGCCTAATTGCATTTCGGCAGATGCATATAGATTGCGCCAAATCTTAATTAATCTAGTTAATAATGCCATCAAATTTACTACCCGTGGCTATGTTATTTTAGAAATTTGTTATTATCAAGAGAGTAAAACCGATTATCTAAAATTTAATGTCAAAGATACTGGTATAGGCATTCCACAAGATAAAATAACAAGCTTATTTCAACCTTTTACTCAGCTTGATATGTCTAGTTCAAAAAAATATACTGGCACAGGTTTAGGATTGTCTATTTGTAAAGAATTAGTGGAGCTTATGAATGGCAATATATCTGTTTCAAGTGCTCAATATGGTGGTTCGGAATTTTCTTTTAATTTACCATTATTAGTCGATAAAATCGAAAATAATAATGACAAAATCCCTCTCGAAAAAATTAAAGGTAAGAAGATTTTTATTATAGATACAAATGATATATCTTTTCAATATTTAGCAAAAAAACTAAATGATATAGCGGTTGTTTTTGAAAGATTAAATGACATGAAAAACAAAAATAATCAACAAGTATTTTTGGATATCGCAAATTACAATCCAGATTTACTTATCGTCAACTACGATCGTGATAACTTTGATCGAATAAAGAATTTTATTAATATTTTAAAAGAAAACAACGAATTTAATCAAAGAAAAATTATTAACCACAGATTCTTTTGCTAAAATTATTTTTAAACCACTGCAATATCAAGAATTAATTTTAGCCATAATATTAAGCTTTTATCCAGAATATTTAAAAAGCGGCATAGATAATTCTTTAAAAAATAATAACGAAGAAACTAAAAAAGAAATTTTGGTATGTGAAGACAATGAAGTTAATTTAAAAATAATGTTGTCAATTTTAAAAAAATTTAATATCAATGCCGATTTTGCTAAAAATGGCAAAGAAGCAATAAAAAAAATCGCTCTCAAAAAATATGATATAATTTTTATGGATTGCATGATGCCAGTTTTAGATGGCTATGAAACCACAATCGAAATTAGAAATATCGAAAAAGCAGAAATCGAAAACACAAATTATAAACCAATTTTTATTGTTGCCACCACTGCCAATTATGGGTTAGAAGAAAAAAACAAATGTCTACAAGCGGGTATGAATGAAATGCTTTCTAAACCTCTTAAATTAGAAGATATTCAAAGAATAATAGAAGATAATTAATGCTATTTAAATTAAATAACTCAAAGATTAAAAATGGCAATTAAAATATTATGGAATGATCAGTTTGCAAAATTTTAAAAAAAGTGTTGACGATAAGAATTTTTGCAATAAAATTTACTGTTGTCTTTTAAATTTAACTATTTTGTATGACCATAGAAATCAAAACACCAGCTTTGGGCGAATCGGTAGCAGAAGCATCAATCGCTAAAATACATAAGCAAGTTGGCTCTATTGTTAAAACCGATGAAATTTTATTTGAACTTGAAACCGATAAGGTAACCCTTGAAGTTAATTCGCCAAACTCTGGCACTATAACCTCAATTAAATTCAAAGAAGGTGATAATGTAAAAGTTGGCGATATTTTAGCTTTATTACAAGAAGGTTTGGCAAGCCAAACAACAAGCCCTAATTCTAAAACAAGCAGTGCAGATATTACAAATAATATTACAAATAATTCTACAAATCACACTCATCTCTCTCCTGCTCCGCAAAAACTTATTGCCGAAAATAATCTTGATTCACAAAAAATTGATGGCACTGGCAAAGATGGCCGCATAACCAAAGGCGATGTTTTACAAGTTTTGCAAAATCAAATCCAAAACACACAAAACACCACCAGCTCTACTCAAGCAATTTTTGGCAAACAAACAGAAAGAGTTAAAATGTCAAAGTTGCGTCAAAAAATCGCCGAAAGACTCAAAGAATCACAAAATACCGCAGCCATCCTTACTACTTTTAACGAGGTTGATATGTCTGCTATAATGGCTTTACGTAGCGAATACAAAGATATTTTTGAAAAAAAGCATTCAGCAAAATTGGGTTTTATGTCTTTTTTTGTTAAAGCTTGTATCGTTGCCTTAAAAGAAATTCCTGCTATCAATGCCGAAATAGATGGCACCGATATTATTTACAAAAACTTCTACGATATTGGGGTAGCGGTTGGTTCGCCACAAGGCTTGGTTGTGCCTGTGTTAAGAGATGCTGATAAACTAAATTTAGCTCAAATTGAAAAAGGCATTGCCCTACTTGGCACCAAAGCTAAAGATGGCAAACTTACCTTGCCAGATCTTGCTGGTGCAACTTTTACCATTTCAAATGGCGGAGTTTATGGTTCGCTTATGTCTACTCCTATCATTAATCCTCCGCAATCTGGTATTTTAGGCATGCATAAAATTCAAGACAGAGCAATGGTTATAAACGGCGAAATCAAAATACGCCCCATGATGTATCTTGCCCTTTCTTACGATCATCGCATTATTGATGGCAAAGAGGCAGTAACTTTCTTGGTTAGAATCAAAGAATTACTCGAAGATCCAAGAAGAATAGTTCTTGATATTTAAAAAAATTATGGCTATTTTTGCTCATCGTGGTTTAGTTAGTAAAAAAAATAACATTCCTGAAAATAGTTTAGCCAGCTTAAAAAATGCTCTTGATGCAGGTTTTGTGGCTATCGAATTTGATATTTGGTTTGTTAATCAACAATTAATTATTAGCCATGATGAGCCAAAAAACGGTCATCTTACACTTTTTAATTTTTTAGAATATTCTTTATTACATAGCAAACAACCTTTACTTTATTGGCTTGATTTTAAAAATGTTAATTCTAGCAATGCCCCAGAAATAGCCTTGCAAACTAAACATATTTTAGAAAAACTAAATATATCTCTTGAGAATTGTTATTTTGCACCATTTATTACAAATTATCAATTAGTGCAGAAAATTTATTTAATTTGGCAAAATATTTTTCACAATTTTTCTTTTATGGCGGTTCTTGAAGAAGAAAAACAATTTTTAAAATGTCAACAATTTATTATCAAACACCAAATAAATTATTTATCAATTAATCATCACTTATTAACAAACCATTTTATTATGAATTCTTTAAAAAATCACTGCCCAAATATTAAATTATTTGCTTGGACTATTAAAAATTTAGAAACCTATTTCAATCTAAAGCAACAGCGAATAGAAAATTTTGCTAGCGATATTGTTTTAACAAATTTATAATATAATTTTTATCTAAAATTATAAATATAGCAAAAGCATCTGTAGCTCAACTGGATAGAGTATTGCTTTCCGAAGGCAAGGGTTGTGGGTTCGATTCCCGCCAGATGCACCATTTAACGGCACTGTTGAATTCCAAATTTGTTTTAATTTTAGTTTTGAGAAGAAATTTTAGTTATTTTTAGCCTCATATTAAACATATCGTGTTGTTGCGTTAGCACAACTGAAAGTTATATCATACTAAAAATAGCTGAAATTTATACCAAAAATGGCAAATAAATTAAAATATAATTTGGGATGCAACAGTGCCTTAACCTATTAATTTTATGCTTATACAACAAATAAATAACATTAAAAATCAATTTAACGAAGCTTTGCAAACCAAGCAAAACTTGTCTTCTCTCGAGCAAATACGTATTAATTTTTTAGGAAAAAAGGGGCTAATCACCAATATTTTTACTCAACTAAAAAACCTTACCGATGAACAAAAAAAAGCAGTTGGTCAACAAATTAACGAAGTAAAAAATTACATCTCCACTTCTCTTGAAAGCCTTAAAAATGAGTTTTTACAAGAACAAATCACTCAAAAATTAGCCACCGAAAAACTCGATCTTACCGCTCCAGCACTGCCAAAAAATATTGGTTTTATGCACCCTATAAGCAAAACTATTTTAGAAATCAAGCAAATCTTTCATAATCTTGGCTTTATATTTGCCGAAGGCCCCGAAATTGAAGATGATTTTCACAATTTCACCGCCCTAAATATGGCAGAAAATCATCCTGCAAGGCAAATGCAAGATACTTTTTACTTAACAAACTCACCTTTACTGCTACGCACTCACACTTCTAGCACTCAAATTCGCTATATGCAAAACAATCAACCGCCTTTTAAAATTTGTTCTTTGGGCAGAGTTTTTCGCCGAGATTCTGATCCTACTCACACTCCTATGTTTCATCAAATAGAGGGGTTTGTGGTTGATAAAAATATTAATATGGGGCATTTAAAGTGGGTTTTACAAACTTTTTTAGCAAGTTTTTTTAATACTAATAATTTGCAATTACGTTTTCGCCCTAGCTTTTTTCCGTTCACCGAGCCTTCTGCCGAAGTTGATATTAACTATTCTTTGCAACAAGGCCGCATCAAAGCTGGCTTGGGCGATAAATTTATGGAGATTTTAGGTTGCGGTATGATTCATCCTAATGTTTTGCAAAACTGCGGCCATAATCCAAGCAACTTGCAAGGTTTTGCTTTTGGTATTGGCATTGAAAGATTAGCAATGCTAAAATATGGCATCACCGATTTAAGATGGCTTTTTGATAGCGATTTGCCATTTTTACAACACTACGGCTTTAAATTGCATCAAATTGGCTAAATTTTATGAGCAAAAAAACAGCATATTGTTGTCAATCTTGCGGGGCAATTTCTTTTAAATGGTCAGGAAAATGCCCAGAATGCCACGAGTGGAACAGCTTGGTTGAAGAATTTGCCGAAGGTGGCAACAGTTCGCATTTTAGTCATCAAAAAATTGCTCCAAGCAAAGAACAACAAAATTCTCCTGCCCTGCAATTGGTTAATTTACTTGGTGAAACTTATGATTTTCCAAGGCTACCTACCAACATACTCGAGCTCGATCGCACACTAGGTGGCGGTTTAGTAAAAGGCTCGGTGGTGCTAATTGGCGGTGATCCGGGCATTGGCAAATCTACCTTGCTATTGCAAACTGCAAATAGTTTGGCAAAAAACAACAATTGCATCATCTATATTTCTGGCGAAGAATCTATCGATCAAGTTCGGCTTCGTGCCAAAAGGCTAGAAGTTGAGGCTAACAACATTCAGCTTGCCTCTAACACTAATGTGGCAGAAATAACTTTGGGCATCAAAAAACAAATTGAAACACAAAAACAACCAATCGTGGTAATTATCGATTCTATTCAAACTATGTTTTTAGAGGGGCTATCTTCTGCCCCTGGCACCGTTTCGCAAGTTCGGGCGGCGGCCGGCGAATTAACCATTTTTGCCAAGCAAAATGCAGTTACTTTATTGATTGTAAGCCATGTTACCAAAGATGGGCAAATTGCTGGGCCAAAAGTTTTAGAACATATGGTTGATACCGTGCTGTATTTTGAGGGCGAAAAAGATTTACATTTTCGCATTTTAAGGGCGGTAAAAAATCGCTTTGGCCCTGCCAACGAAATTGGGGTTTTTGCCATGAACGAAATTGGCTTAACCGAAGTTTCTAATCCAAGCGAGCTATTTTTAAATTCTTACCAACATCAAACTAGCGGCACTACTGTTTTTGCAGGCATCGAAGGCACTAGGCCAATTTTAGCCGAAATTCAGGCTTTAGTTGCCCCTTCTTTTTTACCAACTCCCAGAAGAGCAGTGGTAGGGTGGGATCTCAACCGCCTAGCCATGATTATTGCCGTTTTAAACAGTCGATATGGCCTAAATTTGTTTGATAAAGAAGTTTATTTAAATGTGGTAGGCGGGCTAAAAATAATCGAAACCTCTGCCGATTTGGCGGTGGCCTGTGCTTTAATTTCGGCAAGTAAAGACATTTCTTTGCCTGCTAAAACTTTGGCAATTGGTGAAATTGGTCTTACTGGCGAAATTCGTATGATCGGCAACCTTGAAACTCGCCTAAAAGAAGCCCAAAAACTCGGCTTTCAAAACTGCCTCATTCCGCAAGCCAACATCAAAAATAAAAGCTTTCTTACTCTTAAAAAAAACCTCCCAGAGCTTAATTTTATTGAAGTTTCGCACATTCGAGATTTAGCTAAAATTATTACCATCAAAAAGTAGAGTATGAAAAAAAATCTTATTTTTGTTGTTATAGGTATAATTTTAGGTAGAATTTTAGGTATAATTTTACTCTGGTTTTTCGGTCTGAAATTTGGCGATAAAATAGAATTAGCAAATTTTATAGTCACTACTTTGGCTTTTGGTGCGGCGATTTATGCTATTTATTATCAACATAAAGAAAGTGAAAAAGCAGAAAAAAAATTTAACGAACAACTTTCTTTACAAAAACAAGCAGCACTTAACGCAGAAATTATCGGGGCTTGGCAAGTTCTTGCCAATAAAGCCTCTGGCAATTCTGGCAAAAAAGAAGCCATCGAATTTTTGGCAAGCCAAGCTTTGTCATTACGTGGCATTGATATGTCTAGCGCAACACACGACGGACCAGTTTATTTAGATTTTTTGTTTAAAAATTTTAAAGAAGATAGAAGAAAAATATTTTTAATGGATGCAAAGTTTTCGAAAGTTAGTCTTCTTTTGGCAGATTTTTCGGGAGCTTATCTTTTTGGGGCAAATTTTTCGGGAGCTTATCTTGAGGGGGCAAATTTTTCGGGAGCTAATCTTGGGAAAGCGAATTTTTTAGGAGCTCAGCTATCTGATGACAAAGATTTTGACAAAGGTTTTATAGATTGTTATTGCGAATGGTCTAATGATGTTGATTGTCTTCCAACACCGCCACCGGGCTATAAATTTGAATTTGAAGAAAGAACAGATGAAAATAATCAGCCGATTTATCCTAAAAACGACCCAGATTATCGCTATATAAAACTTATAAAACTTAAATAACCTAAATTATTAGCCTTTTTGTTACAGATATTTTAGAAACTCCACTTGGCAAAATGTTGGCGGTGGCAGATTATAATTTTTGTATCAACTTTTTTTCATCAAACAACAGATGCAGTTTTAAGAAACTATTGCATCCCAAATTTGTTTTAATTTTAGTTTTGAGGAGAAATTTTATTTTATTTTAGCCACATATTAAACATACTAGGCTAAAAATAACTCAAGTTTCTCCTCAAAACTAAAATTAAAACAAATTTGGGATGCACAACAGCACCATAAGATAAAAATCAGTGTAGGCAAGAAAAATCTTTTGTAGCGAATTTATCTAAACATTGATAGTATTTGTTGGCTAATA
>JBILTH010000035.1:0-7941 GCA_044371635.1 Rickettsiales bacterium | reverse complement strand
GATGACTTTTATTGGCAATGTGAAGTTGATAAGTATTACGAATTGTACCGTTGCTTAATAATACATAAAGAGGGTTTCTCTCTTGTAAAACAGAAACAGAAATTGATTGTTTATTTAGTAAGCCAAATAAAATTACACCACAAATAATAGAAATGATAATCAAATAATACCAAGTTCTCGGTCTAAAAAAAGTTTCTTTTTTGACATTAAATAAATCATGGTTAGTATTTAAATTTTGCAGATTATCATAGCGAATTAAACCTCGAGGTAAATTGAATTTATCCATAACATTATTGCAAGCATCAATGCATAAACCGCAAGCAATACATTGCATTTGTAAGCCATCACGAATGTCTATACCAACAGGGCAAACTACTACACATTGCTTACAATCAATACAATGTCCTCTGTTAGAAAAATTGTCTCTTTGATGATATTTTTGCCTAGGCTCACCTCTTTTTTGTTGATAAGAAACAATCAAAGTTTTGTTGTCAAACATTGCAGATTGAAAGCGTGCATAAGGACACATATAAGTGCAAACATGCTCTCTAGCAAAGCCTGCCATTAGATAAGTGGCAAAACCAATGCCAAATATCCAACTTAAAGTTGAGATTGATAATTTGAAATTGATGATTTGTTGATACATCAAAAAAACATCATGAAAATAACTGACAAAAATCAAGCCTGTTAATAATGAAATTACTATCCAACACAAATGAGTGAGAATTTTTTTTTGATAATAAATCAAGTTTTTTTTACGATCTAATAAAATTCTACTGTTTCTATCTCCTTGCCAAAATCTTTCAATTACAATAAATAAATCTGTCCATACTGTTTGAAAACAAGCGTATCCGCACCAAACTCTGCCAAATAAGGAAGTGATAAAAAATAGCAACAGAGCAGATAGCAGTAAGATTCCTGCTAGATAATAAATTTCTTGTGGCCAAATTTCTATAAAGAAAAAATAAATAACATCAGTGTTAAAATCGATTAAAATTGCTTGATTTGGGGCGGAGTTGCCTCGATTAAAGCGTAAGTAAGGTGAAAAAATGTAGATACTTAAGAATAAAAAATTTAACCAATTTTTTACAGAGCGAATTTTGCCTTTTATCTGTTGAGGATATATTTTTTTTTTGGCTATAAAATATTGAGAAAACATTTATGTTTGATTAATTTGAATAGCAATGGTTTTGATGGTGCGATTATCAACGGCAATTATTTTAAATTTGATGCCGAATTTTTCGATTTCCTCTCCTATTTCTGGTAGTCTTTTAAAGGCAGAAATAACCAAGCCCGCTACGGTATCGGCATCATCTTCTTCTATTTGAAAACCTATTAGTTCGGATAGTTTTTTTAGTGCAACTCTGCCACCAAGATGAAAAATATTATTTTCGAGTTGTTTTATTTGAAAAAAAACACTTTCAAGAGGTAAATCGTGTTCGTCTTCTATTTGTCCTATTATCTCTTCAACAATATTTTCGATAGTAACCAAGCCATCAACCCCGCCAAATTCATCTAAAACAATACCAATGTGCACTCTTGCCATTCTCATTAACATTAAAACATCAATAAGTTTCATTGAGCAGGGAAAAAACAAAATTTTGCGTATTATTTTGCTTATTTGAAAAGTTTCTTGATTTTGTTTTGATAAAAATTTGGCTAAATCTTTGCTGTGAATAAAGCCAACAATATTATCAAAAGTTTCGGCATAAATAGGAATTCTGGTGTGTTGATCTTCGTTGATAATTTGTTTAATTTCTTCGAGAGTTGCTGTTTGCTTGATAGCAATAATATCAGAACGATTAGTCATGATGGTGTTAATTTTTTTGTCTGCAAAGCCAACTATATTGCGAAATAGTTTTTTTTCTTCACTAGAAATTAGACCTTCATAAGCAAAGGTTTCAGTAATGTGATTAATTACACTAGCAAAAGATTTTTTAGTTTTTTTACCAAATAAATTTTTTAAAAGTTGGTAAATTTTGCTAAATGTTGGTATTATTTTTTTTGAAAAAACTTTCATAGATATGGGTTAGGGATGTTGAATTTATTTAAAATGAGTATTTCTTTTTCTTCCATAATTTTTGCCATTTCTGTGTTTTGATGATCGTATCCTAATAAATGCAAAATACCATGGGTAAGTAAATGAATGAGATGATTTTGAAAATTCTTGTTTTGACTTTTTGCTTCTTTATCAATTGTTTCATAAGAAAACAAAATATCACCTAAAGCAATAAAATTGCTGTTGCCTATGGTGGCATTTAAGCCTTGTGTTTGCAATAGTTTTTCATCGAGATTGGCAAAAGACAAAACATTGGTTGGTTTATTTTGTTTTCTAAATTGTTGATTGATTGTTTTAATTTGCACATCGGAAAGCAAGATTATATTTAGCTGAATAATATTTTGATTTTTCCGACTAAAATTGACTAAATCAGTTTGTGATAAAATTTTTTTGGCAGTTTTTTGCAAAAAATCATTAATTTTACTTTGTTTTTGCCACCTGATGCTTTTGATTAAAATATCAATAATAATCATAAATAATTATGTTAGACAGAATTGTGTGGGCATAATATAAAATTTTTTGGGCAGTTTCTGTGACAAGAAGTTCCGCAGAAAAATTTATTATTGTGTTTTTGAGTATTTAAAACCATTTGAGTTAAACTGTTAATAAAATCTGTGTGTAAATTTAAAGAAGAAACACGATGATATTGTGAAATACCAAGCTCTGCAGCAAGTTCTTTGTATTCGATATCTAGCTCCACTAAAGTTTCGGAATGATCAGAAACAAAAGCAATTGGAATAATAACTGCAATTTTATTGTCGATAGCAGTTTTTCTTAAACAGTCTTCTAGGCTAGGAGTTGTCCATTTTAGTGGCCCAACCTTTGATTGATAGCAAATTTGATAGTCAAGATTTGGAAGATTAAGATTATGTAAATGAGTGACTATTTCTGTTGCAGTTTGCGTTACTTGATGTACATAGGGATCGCCAGCATTTATTATTTTTTGAGGTAGGCCATGGGCAGAAAATAAAATTCTGGTTTGCGATAATTCTTGAGGATTGAGTTTTTGCAAAACTGCCAAAATTAAATGGCTATGAGCTTTGATAAAATTGCTTTCTGTTGGGTAGCAACAAATAATTTTTGTTTTGCAATTGTTATTTTTAAAATTAGCAAGAAAATTATTGATAGAAGATGCTGAAGTGGTACTAGAAAATTGTGGATAAAGGGGCAATAAAACTATATCTGTTGGATTGTAGGCTTTAACTTTTTCAATTACTTCTAATGCTAAAGGTTTGGTGTATCGCATGTTCACAAATACTTGATAATCGCCATAAAAAGATAGTTCTTTTTCTAAACTTTCTGCTTGGGCATAGGTAATGGCAAGTATCGGAGATTGATTGCCAATTTGTTTATAAATATTTTGAGCTTTTGGAGTGCGCCTATTTGAAATTAATTTTGCTAATAAAAAACGAAAAGGTTGTGGTAGAGAAATAATGGCTTTATCATTAAATAAGTTGAATAAAAAAGGCTTAACCCCTTCTAAATTGCTTGGGCCTCCTAGATTAAATAAAATAACAGCGGTTTTTTGCATAAATTAAAAAGAAAAAAGTAATTGACAAGAAATTTCATTATTATTAATAAGATAGTTGTTGTTTCGCCAGCATTTTTCAGCATCAGAATTGTCTTTTAAAGTTTTTCCAGTTTTGGCGGTTATGTTGCCGTAATTTGGCAAACCATCATCTAATTTTTGATCGATAATTCTAGCATTGTTGGCTTTTATTGCGGGTTTGGTATATAAATTTAAGGCATCGGCTTCACTAAAGCCAATATGTAAAAAATTCATTGATTTATTATTTTGTTTTGTGCCAAAAGCCACAATACCAACATTGGTTGTTTTGGCTTTGGGCAAACTAAAGCCTATACGTGCCGATTCGTTACTAAAGCCATCGTATTGTTCAGAAAAAATATTAAAACCACTAAGATGAAGCCAAAAATTAGTTAATTCCCCATCAAAAAGAGTGTTTTCTGTAATAGAATCGTTTATTATACCATCTGCATTGCCATTGGTGGGATAGTTGCTTAATTTTAGCTCGAAAGCATTAGAAATGTCGCCAGGTAATGCTTGATATTTGGTTTGAAAAGATTCTATTTGTTGTTTTATTTTGCTGATTTGAGTTTGTAATTGTTTAACTTGTGAAGAGGAATTAATGTTTTTGACAAAAATTACAAAAACAACACCAATCACAAGTAAAAAAATAAAGATCATTTTAACCAGAATGAAATCTATTTTCATAAAAAAAATGATGGTGAGCACGGTTGGAATCGAACCAACGACAACCTCATTAAAAGTGAGGTGCTCTACCGACTGAGCTACGTGCTCTAAAAAAGAGCAAATGAAAATTTTATTTTTAATGCAATGTTTAAACTAACAAAATATTTGGCTAAACAACAACAATTACAAAATGAAATTTTACATAATATTGGCAAATATTTTAAAAGATGAAAACAAAATATCAAGCACTTTTTAAGTAGTTTATAAGAAAAAATTAAAATAAATTTTTAATCAAGAAAAATACAGTTAAATTATGGCATTTTTTGCAGATTTTCTGGCGAGCTGATCTACTATTTCATTGTAGCGATTGCCATTATGAGCTTTAACCCATTGCCAATTGATTTGGTGTTTTTGAGATTGAGAATCAAGAATTTGCCAAAGATCAATATTTTTTACAGGGCTTTTTTTGGAAGTTTGCCAATTGTTTTGTTTCCATTTGTTAAGCCAGCTAGTTATACCATCTTTAACATAAGTGCTATCGGTATAAATGATTATTTTGCTTGGTTTTTTTAAAGTTTTTAAAGCCTCAATTACCGCAATAAGCTCCATACGATTATTAGTTGTATGTGCTTCATTGCCAAAAATTTCTTTATTGTGATTTTGATAAAGTAAAATAGCGGCCCAACCGCCTTTGCCAGGGTTTCCTAGGCAGGCACCGTCGGTGTAAATGGTTATAATATCTGTGGCAAGATTATTATTTTGATTTGGGTTTATGTTCATATGATTGTGATTGTTGTTGTGCAAAATTTAGATATTGTGCGGTTATTTTGTTGAGTTGTTGGATGTTTAGTGCGGTAGTATTTTCGGGTACATTTACAATTTGATCGTGCAAATAAAAAGTAATTTTGTTAAAGGGTAATGGTAGTTGAAATTTATCCCAACTATTAAAAACAATGTTTTTTTTCGCCGAATAAGAAGCAGAAACAATGCTAGCCCCTGTTGTTTTGGCAATGTTTATTAACTCACCATTAATTTGCAAAGGAGGACCTTTTGGGCCGTCGGGAGTGATGCCTAGTGTTTGACCTTTTTTAAGACCAGAAATAATTTTGCGCATACTAGAAAAATCTATGCCTCTGTTTTTTCTTTTGTTTTTAGTTGATCCAGAAATGGCAATAAAACCAAATTTTTGCATAATTCTGCTTATAAATCTGCCGTCGCCATGTTTTGAAGCTAAAGTCATGAATTGATGTTGCGGTAGTGATTTTTTTAGTTTGAGAGCTAAAAATGGAATCATTACCAAACGATTATGCCAAAATGCCACAATGATTGGTTTTTTAGAATTGGCTAAATCAATAAAAACTTGATTATTAATAAATTT
The DNA here is from genome assembly GCA_044371635.1 of Rickettsiales bacterium. GTDB lineage: Bacteria > Pseudomonadota > Alphaproteobacteria > Rickettsiales > UBA1997 > CAILUF01. Next base: position 2,292 of record JBILTH010000035.1, on the reverse strand, counting down.
TATTTTACTGGTAAGATAGACAAAATGCATATAAGCTTGCAACAAAAAACAAATAATTTCTTGCACAACTAGGCTATATGAAATTTGTTTTAAAATATTTTTATCAAACAGATTGTGATAAATTTTCTTTAATCTTTTCATAGACAATTAACTACTTGTTGAGACATTTGCCAAAAACCGTCTGCGATAATGTTGATAGTGTTTTGTTGTTGACTTTGATAAAACAAGTTTAATTCTTGATATTTTAAGCCATAATTACTAGCTATTTTTTGTGCAGAAGAATTGTTGCTTTCTGCCATAAGGCAAGATATTTGCTTATTGTTGTTGACTAGGTTTTGCATTTGTTTAATTTGCATATTGCTTTGATGATGATGTGATAAAACAATAATGTTGGTAATTTTAAAATAATCAAAAAAATAGCTGTAGGCATCGTGCAAAAGCACAATTGATTTGCTAGATTTTTTTTGTAAAAATAATTGGTTAATTTTACTTACTACTTCTATAATTTGCAACTGAAATTTTTGTAAATTCTCTTGATAAAATGAGCAATTATTGGCATTTATTTGACATAATTGCTGTGTTTGCCAAGTTGCAATTAGTAATATGTTGCGAGGATTAAGCCATAAATGCCAGTTATTTGCTAATAAATCAAAATTAACCTCTTTGGCTATTTCTTTAGTTTTATTGGCAAAATCTGGATTTTGCTGAATTTTTGTTAACAAATTTTCTAGATTGTTGCTTAAATAAAAAACAAGATCTGCTCTTTGTAAGTCTAGTAAATGCTGATTTTTTAACTGAAAATTATGTTCAGAATCGGTGGGTGGAATTAATAATAAATTTTCTATGCGATCTGCGGTTAAAAAGTTGGTTATTTGCCAAAGTGGCAAGATAGAGTTGATTACAACATTTTTTTTATTTTGTTGAGTTAAATTTACTTTTTTGCTTGTATTAAAATATTTGTTTTGACAAAACCATAATAAAAAAGTTAAAATGATGATGATAAATAATATTTTAACAATTATTTTTAATTTTTTATTCATGGCATTAATTAGTTTAGAAAATATTAGCTTAAAATTAAACAATCATATAATTTTAGATAAAATATCTTTAGATATCAAGCAAGAAAAAATCACTACTATCATTGGCCCAAATGGTGGGGGCAAAACTTCGCTGTTAAAAATTATTTTGCATTTAATTAAGCCTACATCTGGCAAAATAAAGCAACAAAAGAAAGTTAATTTTGGCTATATGCCTCAAAAAATCAATCTCGATTGTAACATTCCAATGTCTGCTCTTGATTTAATTAATTTAACCAATAAAAATACCGATAAAGATAGTTTTTTTCTTGATTTAGCAAAGCAAATGCAAGTGTTAAATTTATTAAAAAAACAATTATCTCAACTTTCTGGTGGACAGTTGCAAAAAATTATGTTGTTAAGAACAATTGCTAGTCAAATCAATATTGCTAACAAACAACAAACAATGCTGGTTTTAGATGAGCCAACTCAATTTATGGATATTATGGCAATGAATCAATTTTATCATTTGTTAAATTATATTAAAAACACTTGGAAATGCTCTATTTTATTAGTTTCGCACGATCTTAATTTAGTAATGCACAAAACAGATCAGGTTTTTTGCATTAATCAACATGTATGTTGTTATGGTAGCCCGCAAGACATAGGTAAAAACCAAGAATATCTAAATTTATTTGGCAACGATTTAGTAAAGAAAAATCTAGAGATCGCTTTATATAAACATAGTCACAATCATGATCATTAATACTTTTTTATGTTATAATTATAGCCCTAAAAAATTCTAATTTATTTTCACATCTACTAAAGCTATAATTTGCCTATATAAAACCTATGGCAAATCAAGTATAAAAAACTTTCTCATATTTACTTACAAAAAAATTTAAAAAGAAATTTTGCAAATATTTTTGCCTACAATAAAACCACTAATAAAACATCAGTTTATATAAATATTAGTGTAAAATAAAATCAATTTTCGATTTATATAAATATTAGTCAACAGTGCCATACTATTAATGTTTAGATAAAATTTGCTTACAAAAGATTTTTTCTTACCAAAATTGTTGATCAATTTCTTCTTGAAACAAAGCAAAGAAGAAAAATACAAAAAGAAAGTTATTTGATTAATTTGAATTATCTTATTTTATAAGTAAAAAATAGCTAATGTTATAAATGAAAAAACTTATTTTATAAACCAAAAGCATATCTAAAAATAGTTGAAAAATATAAAAGACAAAGTAGCCCCTCAAAAGAGATG
>JBILTH010000034.1:0-7953 GCA_044371635.1 Rickettsiales bacterium | reverse complement strand
ACTAAACATTAAATTGTCGTTTGCATTTAGCACGACTAAACATTAAATTGTCGTTTGCATTTAGCACGACTAAACATAATATTTCTTTATAATGGTTTTCATTAATGAAAATGGTATATATATTTGTTTTGCCAAAGTTTTATGTAGAAAAGTTATTGGTATATTATGGTTTTAGTAGATATCAAAATCAACTAAAATTGTTGTAGAGCCTTTGCTGTAATGTGGTTTTAATTAGTGGAAAAGGTATTATATTGTAATTGATATTTTTTTTCAGGATTAGAATTTTTATTATTGGTGATTTGATAAGCCATTTTGATTATTCTGGTTTCTTGTGGTTTAAGAGTGTATTTATTATTGCATAAACATCGGTAAGTAATAACATCATTTTTATATTTTTGTGGAGAGATAAAAAAATTTGGCCTAAATGTAATTTTTTTTTCTGAATTATTTATTAAATAAAAATCTTGTAAATAAATGGCATTTGTTTTGGCAACAAATTTTTCTCTACCAGGAAAAAACTGCAAATCTTTTTCTTGTGAATAACTTTTAAATTCAATCTCAACGGTTGTATCAAAAGTATCACTAAATATTGGGGTAAGTATTTGTTGCAAATAAAAACTAGGAAAAATTGGTTCACATTGTATCTGATCTCTTTGTCTGTCAAGACAAAAGCTGTTGTAATTTGTTAAACAAAAATTACCAAATAGCAAAAATAAAATAAAATAAATACTAAAACGAAAAATAGGATGCATATATTAATTAAATTTTCTTAATAAAATTGTTTATTTCTGCGAAAATAGTTTCTTTGCCCCATCCTGTAATTATGGTATGATGATGTAAATTTGGGGTAAATAAAAATTTGTTTTTAGAAGAGATATGATCAAAAATTATATTGCCACTCACATAATTAACAACAGGATCGTGTATAGCTTGTATAACTAGAGTTGGAATGGTGATTTTTGCTAAATTATCTTGACAATGCTTCATTAATTTTTCTAATTCAATAATAGAAGAAAGATAGTGTCGAGAATAGTTAAATTCAGGAGTTTCTGGCTTATCATCAACAAATTCAAACTTACCTTTATTAATATCGAGTTTTTCTAGAAATTCATTCCATAAATTAATACCTGAAACCATTTTCGCTCTAATATCTTTTAATTTTAAAGCAGAATTAATCACTGCAATGCCTTTTAATTTGCTATCTTGATTAATTTGAGAAGCTTTAACCAAAGTAAGCAAGCCCCCCGTAGAAAAGCCAACAATAATAATTTTTTCACAAAATTGTGATAAAACAGCATAACCTCTTTGCAAACCGATTAGCCATTCTTGCCAAGAAGTATTTTTTAAATCAAGCGGAGAAGTGCCGTGCCCACTTAAACGCACTCCATAAATTGGAATGTTGTTGTTATTAAAAAATTTAGCCATTTCGACGGTTTGTGCAGGAGAAGATTTATAGCCATGAACTAAAATAATGCCGATCTTGGCGAAAACACAGTTATTGTTTAAGTTATCTTCTAATAAATATGGAGTACCAATATTTTGTGGTTTAGTAAAATTCTTATCAAAAAAAGTTTGATGTCGATGTGAAAAAATTTCTTTATCAAGTAAATATAGTTGCTGATAAACTAAATAAATTAATTCTTCGACAGAAATTTTGACAACTTTTTTGATGATAGTATTTACATTGTCAACCAAAGAAAGCTCGTTTGCAATTACTTGTAAAGTGTTTTCAAGGCGAATTTGATGAAAATCGACAGTTTTAATAAAATAATCTTTATTTATTATCAAAAAATCACCATCGCAAATAAAAACATTTTGCTTATATGCCAAATGAAAAACACTATCAAAAGCTTTATTTGTTTCGTCTAAAAAAATTTGCATAAGATTTTCTTCTAACAAGCTATTATGCAAGCGATATTTGTTAGTTTTTTTAAGCAAATGAACAGTATAGTAAATAACTCTTTTAAAATGATATTTATTAATTTTATTTTCTGGAAAATAATGTAAAACCCCAATAAAAATATGATCAAAATTAATTTGAATATCATAATAAATGTTTTGCATAAAATCGTAGGTTAGTTTGTTTCGCAAATAACTAATCACAAAATTATTTTTAGTTTCACCTTTTATTATTGGTATTTGCTGGACTAAATCTCGAGTGTTTTTGATGTATGCTTGCAAATTTATTGCCTTGCCAAAACTCACATTAATTTCGGAGTTTAATAAAATATTGCCTTCTATCTCTAGCTCTTCTAAAATTTGACTAGGAATATCTTTTAATAAACGAGTGGCTAATTTTTGTATTTTATTAATTCCTGGTCTAATTGGATAGTAAGTGATATTAACAGGAACAACATAAGTTGTGTATCTTTCTAAATAGGGATTATATCGATCTTTATAAGAAGAATATAAATTTATGTTAGAAATTTTTTGATGATGATTGTCAATTATATCGGATCTAATAAGTTGTGATTTTAATGCTAAAACTGCCGATCCTGTTCTTACTGGACCAATGCGATGAGGGGTATAGTTAATAAAAGTGCCTTCATTTTTGATTTCTTTACTTTTTATCATGCTACCTTCGGGATAAATCATCCAATCACAATAGTTATTTACCAAATCGTTGACAATAATAGTGTCACGATTGGGATCTTTAACAGAAATAGCCCCGATAGAATTAAGAAATTTACCAAAATTGCCCACAAAAATTTTGGCATCTGCTAAACATTTTACTCTTCTGTTGGCATATTTATAAAGCAGATAGGGTAAAAAAAAAGTTTCACTTCTAGTAAAATGATTGGCAACAAACATAACAGGCTGATCTTTTGGCACCGCTTCTAGATTGTGCAAATTAAATCTAGTGCCAAGAATTTTTTCTAAAAAACCTAAAGCTAATGCTGTATAACCAAAAGATTTATGTTGCATAATAATGTTTTTGTTATGAGAATTTTATCACTTTACTTAAAAACCTATATTTAGGCAAAATAATTAGAAAAAACTTGTTGATTAAAATGCTGTAATTGTTTAATACTCACAGATTGATCGTAATAAATAAAATTATTTGCAATAACTTTTCCTACCAAAGTTAGGTTAATGTTTTGTTGTTTTGCTTGCTCTAAAATGACTGATTCTAGTTTGGGAGAGCAGGCAAAAATATAGCGAGATTGATCTTCGCCAAATAAAATATTTTCAATATCTTGATTATGTATAATGTTGTCAAAATTTAATTGACAACCAAGTTGTAAAGAACACATTTCAAATAAAGCAACCAATAAACCACCATCAGAAACATCGTGACAAGAGCTTAATAAAGAATCGGCAATGAGTTTGCGTATAAATATACTATGTTTTTTTTCAATAGCCAAATTAGTTTCTGGAGGATTTTTGCCTTTTTGCTTTAAGATTTCTCTTTGATATAAAGAGCAATCAATATGACCATTATTATTTCCAATGACATAAATTAAATGATTTTCTTGTGAAAATTTAGCATAACAGCTTAATTTATAGTCGGTAAGCAAACCAACACCACCAATTGCTGGAGTTGGATAGATTGCCCTACCGTTAGTTTCGTTGTAGAGCGAAACATTGCCAGAAACAACAGGATAATCAAGCTCTTTACAAGCTACAGTGATGCCTTGTATTGCCTTAACAATTTGCCCCATTATTTCTGGTTTTTGTGGATTGCCAAAATTAAGACAATTAGTTATAGCCAGAGGCTTGGCCCCAGTTGCAGAAATATTGCGATAACTTTCGGCAACAGCCTGAATTGCTCCAAGATAAGGATCGGCCTCAACATATCGTGGAGTGCAGTCTGTGGTTATTGCTAGTGCTTTTTTACTATCAGGAATACGTATTAGAGCCGCATCGCCATTAATGGCAAGAGTGTTATTTTGAACTTGCGAATCGTATTGATTATAAACCAAACTTTTATTTGCTAGATCTGGGATTTGTATAATGTTTTGTAAAATTGAAAGTATTGTATTAGGCATATTGATGAGTTATTTTATTAGTTTATTTAAAATAACCGATGATTGTAAAATAGAATTGTTTAGTTCTATGTTATGGGCATTATTGTTTATTTTATTTATTTCAACCAATGTGTCGTTAATTTTGTTATTAAAATTTGTTGCATTTTGCATTTGATTAATTTCAGATATTATCGAAGTTTCATCTAATTTTTCAATCTCTTGCCACAAAACATGAGATCGCAAAGCAACCTCATTAATTTGAGACAAGTGTGGATAATTTTTATACATTAATTGTATAACTTGCTCTTGATTATTAAAATCAAGAGAAATATCTAATATTTTGGCTATATCGGTAAAAATTTTAATTTCATCACAAACACCTAACAAAGGATCGATTACTTTTTTTGAAGATTGTACCCTGCCTTCAATGTTGACATATAATTGTGATTTTTCGCTAAATGCCGAAGTTGGAATAATAAGATCGGCAATTTCGGTAGAATAACTGCCATTTGATCCAAAATATATTATATAAGGATTGATAAAATTAGAAGTTGCAATCAGTTTAGAAAAATGCTGTTTATCAACATTATTTAATAGAATCAATGCACTGTCTTGCAAAATATTGTTGGTTGTTTCAGTGGCAAAATCAAGCTCTAAACCATTGATAAAGCCAGTAGAGTGGGCAACAAAATTAAAGCCATTGTAATTGTTGGTTATTATTTTATATTTTTTGGCAATATATTTTAAAATCTTAATAAAAATTGCAGCATTTTTGTTTTTAACCAAATCGGAGCCAAAAATAATGATAGGATTTTTTGCTTGTTGCAATGTTTTTGAAAAAGGATGCGAGCCATCAAAAATAGACATCAAGATAGAAAGAGAATTGCCCAGTTCTTGCACTTGATAATTAAGATTATAAGCAAAGCCAATATTAGCAATATTTTTTGGTTTTTTAGCAAAAGCAGATCGCAATCTAATGTTTAATAAAGGGGCATCTTTTCTAATATTAACCCCCACCAACAAACAAGCATCAGCATTTTCTATGTTGACAATTTGACTATTAAAAAGATAATCTGCACTAGGTTTTTGACTAGTGCTAGAATCAATATTTTCACCATCTAAACGGCAATCAAAATTTTTAACAGAATTTTTTTCAAGGAAATGTTTAAAGATAAATATTTCATTTAATGAAAGAGTGTTGCCAGCTAAAGCTCCAATGCTAGATGATTTTGTTTCTGTAATTTTTTTAGCAATTTCATAACAAGCTTCATCGTAATTGATGGCAATAAGTTTTCCTTCATGATTACGAATATAGCATTGATTTAATCGTTGATATTTTAAACCATCATAAGAAAAACGAGTTTTATCAGATATCCATTCTTGATTTATTTCTTCGTTATTAGATGGCAAAATTCTCATCACCTCTAAACCTCTAGAATCAACCCTAATGTTGCTACCAAAAGCATCCATAACATCTATTGTTTCTGTTTTTTTTAATTCCCAACTGCGAGCTTTAAAAGAATAGGGCTTCGAGGTTAAGGCGCCAACTGGGCAAAGATCGATAATGTTGCCAGATAATTCGGAGGTGATATTTTGTTGTAGATAAGTTGTTATTTCGGTGCCTTCTCCACGATTTATACTGCCCATTTCGGCAGAACCTGCAATTTCTTCAAAAAATCGCACACATCTAGTGCAGTGAATACAACGATTCATTTGAGTTTTAATAAGATGACCCAAGTTTTTGTCGGGCACCGCTCTTTTACACTCATGAAAACTACTAATATTTTTACCATATTGATAGGCCTGATCTTGCAAATCGCATTCGCCACCTTGATCGCAAATAGGACAATCAAGAGGATGATTGATTAATAAAAACTCCATCACACCTTCTCTAGCTTTTTTTACCATTTCGCTTTCAGTAAAAACTTGCATATTATCTGCAACTGGCATAGCACAAGAAGCTACAGGTTTAGGCGGACCGCCCACAACCTCAACTAAACACATTCTGCAATTACCAGCAATTGCTAGCTTTTCATGATAACAAAACCTAGGTATTTCGATGCCTGCAAGTTCGCAAGCCTGTATGATGGTAATGCCATTTGGCACTTCTAAATTTTTACCATTAATAGAAATATTTGCCACAACAATATTAAATTAGTTTATACCAATTCTTACCAAAAATAGAGCAAGAATTGGTATAATATTAAATAACAAATAATTAAAATCAATTAGTTATTGTAATACATTTCAAACTCAACAGGATGCGGTATTTGATCGTGTCTATCTGCCTCTTTTAGTTTTAATTCAATGTATGCATCAATTTGCGAATTAGTAAAAACATCGCCCACTAACAAAAAATCACGATTTTTATCTAAAGAATCAAGAGCTTCTCTTAAAGAACGAGCAACAGTTGGTATTTGCGACAATTCTTGCGAATTACAGTGATATAGATCTTGATTTTTTGGTTCTCCTGGATGAATTTTGTTTTTAATACCATCAAGCCCCGCCATTAATAGAGCAGAACAAGTGAGGTATGGGTTAGATGCTGGATCTGGAAATCTGGCTTCGATTCTTCTAGCATTTTCATTAACCACATGCGGAATTCTGATAGAAGCCGAACGATTTTTAGCAGAATAAGCCAATAAAACAGGGGCTTCGTAACCTGGAACTAGTCTTTTATAAGAGTTAGTAGTGGAATTAGAAAAAGCATTGATTGTTTTTGCATGTTTAATTATGCCACCAATATAGTAAAGAGCTAACTCCGATAAACCTGCATATTCTTTGCCAACAAATAAATTTTCATTTTTTTGCCAAATAGATTGATGCACATGCATGCCCGAACCATTATCACCAAAAATTGGTTTTGGCATAAAGGTTGCAGTTTTGCCATAGGCATGGCAAACATTATGCACAACATATTTAAATTTTTGAATATTATCGGCAGTGCCCACCAAAGTGCTATATTTAAAGCCAATTTCAAATTGTGAAGTGGCAACTTCGTGATGATGCAACAAAGGATTTAAATTAACATTTCGCATATTATCAATAATTTCTGATCGTAAATCTTGACCTGTATCAATTGGAGTTGGAGCAAGATAACCACCTTTAACTTGCGATCTTTTAGCCATATTGCCGCCATCAACATTTTTAGCAGTATTATGAGGAGCTTCTTCAGAATCTATTTTATAGAAATTACCATAATTTGTTGTTTCAAAACGAACATCATCAAACACAAAAAATTCTGGCTCTGGACCAAAATAAGCAACATCACCGATGCCACTTTTTTTTAAATATTGTTCGGCTTTTTTAGCGGTAAATCGAGGATCACGATCATAACCAACATTGGTTACAGGATCGATAACATCACACACAATAACCATTGTGGCAGAATTAGTGAAAGGATCAATAAAAACCGTGCTTAAATCTGGCATAAGCAACATATCAGATTGATTAATTGCTTTCCAAGAGGCAATAGAAGAGCCGTCAAAAGCAATTCCTTTGGTTAATTCTTCTTCGCCCACTGTATCGAAACAATAAGTGATATGAAGCCATTGACCGCTATAATCGGTAAAACGAAAATCAACAAATTTGATTTCTTGTTCTTTGATAGTTTTTAAAATTTGCTCAACAGCAGTTTTTGTAGACATAACTAAAATAGATAAATTTTTATTTAATGAATTTTTATTTAATGAAATATTAACAATTCAGATAAATAAATTAATAAAATGTGAGAAGTTGTGTTTAATAACTTATTCTTGTTGTAAAAAAAATCAACAAAAAATCAACTTTTTTGTTTGTAATTTTGCATTAAAGAAAATTTATTAGAGACGGGATCATATTTTTAACATTTTTAACATTTAATGTCAAATGATTTTTTAAAAAATTTTGTTATTATAATATTTTCTATTAATCCAATTTATAATTCCAAATATAATAAAATATTTTTGAGGTAAAACGATTAATCTCAAAAAAAGACTTTACATTT
>JBILTH010000033.1:0-8226 GCA_044371635.1 Rickettsiales bacterium | reverse complement strand
TTGAATTAGAAAATCAAGTTTGTTAATTTGTTAATAATTTAGGCAATGAAATTGTAAAAAGTATTTGTTTATAGGTGATTAACTAAAAAGTTGAAATGGTATTATATCATTTACAGTAAATATTGTAACTACTGCTGTTTGACTATTTTTAAGAAGCTCTTTAAATAATGATAAAAAAATCTTTGACAATTAATTTTTTATTGATTAGAATTTATCTTTAATTTTGATGGCAGACATAGCTCAGTTGGTTAGAGCACCAGGTTGTGGTTCTGGGGGTCGCGGGTTCGAGCCCCGTTGTCTGCCCCACCTAAACAATAAACTCATATGTTGCTTGACATTATTATTTTAGCAATTGTTACTTTTTTTATTTTTTTAAAATTAAATAAAACTATTGGCAAAATAGATGAAGAACAAAAGCTTTCTATACAACAAAAAATACAAAAACAAAAAGAGCATCTTGCAAACATGTTGGCTAATCAAGCTAAATCTTGCAATATAAATAACACTTTTAACAATCAAAATTCAAAGGAAAAAATTGTGGGCGAAAGCAACACTATTTCAACTATTTTTCCTCATCTAACAAGCAATAGTTTGGAAAACCTACAACTTATTTTTGAAAAATCTAACATCGATCATCATTTTTTCTTAAAAGGGGCAAAAATGACTTTTGAAATCATTATTAACAGTTTTGCCAGTGGCAATTTAGAAGAGAGTAAAAACTTAATTTGCCCTAGTATTTTTAAAGGTTTTAACACTATGTTACAAAAAAGACAACAAGAAAAACACAGCCTTATTACCAACCTCATTTCTATTGACGAAGTTTCTATTGTTGCCGCTTCTTGCAATGGCAACTTGGCTAATATTATTGTTAAATTCTCTTCTAAACAAATTAACTATATCCAAGATGAAAATCGCAATATAATTAGTGGTAGCAAAGATCAAATTCTTAATATTACAGATAATTGGGCATTTCAAAGAAATTTAATGTCCGAAAGTCCAGCTTGGCAAGTTATTTCTACCAATTCTTAACATATAATCTATGTCAAAACTTATCTCGCAATCTACTCTTACAATCAATAACAAAAATTATTATTATTTTTCTTTACCAGAGTTTGCTTCAAAATTTAATGTTAATCTCAATAAATTACCATTTAGTTTAAAAATTTTGCTAGAAAACATATTAAGAACTTATCAAAATGTAAGTGAAGCAAAACAACATTGCTTGGCTCTAATTAATTCAGTGCAAAATTCACAACACAGAATCGAAATAGCTTTTTCTCCTGCTAGAGTTTTAATGCAAGATTTTACAGGGGTTCCTGCTGTGGTTGATTTGGCAACAATGAGAGATGCAGTGGCAAAATTAAAACAAGATCCAAAAAAAATTAATCCATTAGTGCCTGTAGATTTAGTTATCGATCATTCTGTGCAGGTCGATTATTATGCCAATAACAATGCTTTAGCAAAAAATACCGAGCTTGAATTTGTTAGAAATTTTGAAAGATATAAATTTTTAAAATGGGCTCAAAAATCTTTTAACAATTTTAGAGTAGTTCCTCCCGGAACAGGCATTTGTCATCAAGTGAATCTCGAAAATTTAGCAAGTGTTGTTTTTAATCAAAACAACAATATTTATTTTGATACTGTGGTAGGAACAGATAGCCACACTACCATGATTAACGGTCTTGGTGTTTTAGGTTGGGGGGTTGGTGGTATTGAAGCAGAAGCTGCTATGCTTGGGCAACCAGTTTCTATGCTAATTCCAGAAGTAATTGGTTTTAAACTTATTGGCAAACTTAATTCTAACATTACCGCTACCGATTTAGTTTTAACCATAACTCAGATATTAAGACAAAAATCAGTTGTCGGTAAATTTGTTGAATTTTTTGGACAAGGTTTGCAATATTTATCACTTGCAGATAGAGCAACTATAGCTAATATGGCTCCAGAATATGGTGCCACATGTGGCATATTTCCTATCGATCAAATTACCTTAAATTACCTCTATCTTACTGGTAGAAATCAAGAAAACATTGATATAGTTTCTGCCTATATCAATGCACAACAACTCAATAATCATGAAGAGGTAAATTTTAGCCAAATAATTGAGCTTGATTTATCTACCGTTATTCCTAGTTTAGCGGGTCCAAAAAGACCTCAAGACAAAATAACCCTTGCCGAAACGAAACAATCTCTTGTTAAGCTAGCAGAAGAATTAAAAATTAGCAATAACCAAATTTATCCAGTAAACAATCTCAATACCACCATATGCAATGGCGATTTAGTGATTGCAGCCATAACTTCTTGCACTAATACTTCTAATCCTTCTGTGCTTATTTCTGCTGGCTTATTAGCAAAAAAAGCAGTTGAAAAAGGTTTAAAAGTTAATTCTAGAGTAAAAACTTCTCTTGCTCCAGGCTCGCAAGTTGCTGTTGGTTATTTAACCGATTCTGGTTTGCAACAATATTTAGATCAACTTGGTTTTAATGTTGTTGGTTATGGTTGTACCACCTGCATTGGTAATTCTGGCCCGCTTTTGTCAGAAATAGAAGAAACAATAAAAAACAATAATCTTTTAGTTTCTGCAGTACTTTCTGGTAATCGTAATTTTGAAGGTCGAATTCATTCATTAGTAAAAGCTAATTATTTAGCTTCTCCGCCATTAGTTGTGGCATATGCTTTGGCCGGCACTTGCAATATCGATCTTTCTACTCAAGAAATAGGTAGGGATAAAAATAATAAACCTGTTTATTTAGTCGATATTTGGCCAACCGATCAAGAAATAGAAACAATAATTCAAAAGTTTATTAATCGAGATTTATTTATCAAAAAATATCATAACTTATTCGTAGGAAATGCCGATTGGCAAAATATATCAGTTCAATCTTCTGATACCTATAATTGGCAACCAGATAGTACATATATTCGCTTACCAAATTATTTTAACAATATCAAAAAAAATACCTTAACCAATATTAATAATGCTAGCATTTTGGCAATTTTTGGCGATTCTATAACTACCGATCATATTTCTCCTGCAGGCAATATTGCCAGCAATTCTCCTGCGGCAATTTATTTAAATAGTAAAAATGTCAATAATGTTGATTTTAATTCTTATGGAGCAAGAAGAGGCAACCATGAAGTAATGATTCGAGGTACTTTTGCTAATACAAGAATTAAAAATAAAATGTTTACCGATGGCAAAGAAGGTGGCTTTACCTACAATCAACAAAATCAAATTGTATCAATTTATGATGCTTCCTGTGATTATCAGCAAAAAAATATTCCCTTAGTTATTTTTGCTGGCAAAGAATATGGTACGGGATCTTCAAGAGATTGGGCTGCTAAAGGCACTGCTTTATTAGGTGTTAAAGCTATAATAGCCGAAAGTTTTGAAAGAATACATCGTTCTAATTTAATCGGTATGGGAGTTTTGCCTTTATTAATAGCCAATATATCTGATTATCAAAATTTACAACTCACAGGTAAAGAAAAGCTTGATATTTCTAATATTGATATTAATATTAAGCCAAGACAAGAATTTCAATGTTTTGTCACTATGTTAAATGGTGAGTGCAAACAGCTAAACTTAATTTGCGGTCTTGATACTACCAACGAAGTTGAATATTTCAAATCTGGTGGTATTTTACAATATGTTATTAATCAAATTCTTAATTTAAATTAATTTTTTTATGCAAGTAAAAATTACTGGTTCTAACATTGAGTTAGGCTTATCAATACAGCAATATGTTAATGAGCAATTAGAAAAAGCCATTACAAAATTTATTAATAAAATCGATACTGCCGAAGTTTATTTTGGTAAACAATCTCAATTATTTTTTGCCAACATCATAATTAATGAAGCAGTAAAAAATGGCATTACCATCAAAGCTAGTGGGGAAGCTGGCGACATTTATGGAGCTTTCAACGAAGCACTAAAAAAAGCGATTTCTCAATTAAGAAGATACAAAGACAAACTTCATGATTATCACAAAGAAAGCATTAAAAACCTAGAACCAAAATATTTATCTGCCACTAAATATATTTTACCACCTTTTCCTTACAATGTTTTTGAAGAAATGGAGCAAGATGCAGAAAAAACAAACCTTAAACATCAAATTATTTCCGAAAAAAACACTGTTATCGAAGAGCTTTCGGTTGATGATGCTATTATGAAAATGGATTTAGCTAACTTACCAGCTTTAGTTTTTATCAATAGTCAAAATAAAAGACTAAATGTTGTTTATCATCGTAAAGATGGGCAAATTTCTTTAGTTGATCCACAAATTTAACTTATTTTTTTAATTCATAGGAGGTAAAAAGCAAATGGAAGTTTTAGTTCATGGCAAAAACAATATCGAAATGGCAATCAGAACATTTCGTAAAAAAGCACAAAAAGATGGTTTAGTAAAAGAAGCTCGCAGAAGAAATGAATTTGAAAAGCCCTCAAAAAAAATTCAAAGAAAACGAGACGAAAGTATTATACGTAAGAAAAAAGCAAGAAAAGGTGAAAATGTTTATTAATAAATTAAAAAATTAATATTTGTTTTATCATGATACCATTTTCTATCTAAACATTAAATTTTATATTTTTAGTTATACTTATTAGTTATGCTTAACCGCAACACTAAATGTAAAAAATATCATATGAAGGTATATCATAAATTTTTATCTAATTAAATATATTTCTATATTTAATTAGATAAAAATCTTTCATCTAATTAAATTTTGTTTTTCTATTTTATCATTATATGCTAGATATTAATAAAATTCTACAATGCTTACCGCATCGCTATCCTTTTTTGTTGGTAGATAAAGTTATAAGTATTGATTTTAATAAAAAAATTATCGCTGTCAAAAATGTTTCTTTTAATGAACCGCATTTTTTAGGTCATTTTCCAAATCATCCAATTATGCCAGGTGTTTTAATTATTGAAGCAATGGCTCAGGCTGGTGCCTTAATGGTAACTTGTTGCCCAAATTTTCAATCAGAAAAAAAGCTAGTTTATTTTATGTCAATTGATGGAGCAAAATTTCGCAAACCAGTTTTACCAGGAGATGTTTTAGAATTACATGTTTCTACCGTTCAAAATAGAAGTAATGTTTGGAAATTAAGTGCCGTTGGTATTGTTGATAATAAAAAAGTTGCCGAAGCACAGCTTTCAGCAATGATTATTGATAGAAAAAATGATAAATAATTCTCTAATTCATCCTACTGCCATTATTGACAATTCGGCAGAAATAGCTTCTGATGTTGTTATTGGTCCTTATTGCATTATAGGTTCACAAACAAAAATAGACTCTGGCACAATTTTAAAATCTCATGTAGTTATAGATGGCAACACTATTATTGGTAAAAATAACATAATTTATCCTTTCGCAACCATTGGTCTTGCTCCTCAAGATTTAAAATTTAAAGGGGAGAATTCACAAGTTATTATTGGAAATAATAACATTATAAGAGAACATGTAACAATTCATTTAGGCACAAAAGAAGATAAAATGCTCACTGAAATTGGCGATAATTGTTTATTTATGGTTGGTTCACATATTGCTCATGATTGCAAAATTAGCAATAATGTTATTTTAGCAAACAATGCTACTTTGGCAGGACATGTTATTATTGAAGATTATGTTATTATTGGTGGTTTATCTGCTATTAAGCAATTTACAAGAATTGGTAAAAATGCGATGATCGGCGGTATGTCTGGCATTGAAAAAGATGTTATTCCTTATGGCTTAGTAAAAGGAGAAAGAGCTTGTTTAGTTGGTTTAAATTTAGTTGGTTTGAAAAGAAAAAATATCGATAGAAAGCAAATTATTATTTTACAAAATTTTTTTGCACAACTTTTTGATAAAAATCAAAAATCACTTACTTTATTTGACAGATTAAAAAATATCAATCATGATTTTGCCAATACTTTAGCAGAAGATATTATTACTTTTATTATATCTAAAGAAAGTAAAAATTCTCTTTGTCAACCAAAATATTTTGATTAAAACAATAATGCGCGAAATTTGTTTAGATACTGAAACAACTGGTCTTGATCCAAGAGATGGTCACAAAATTATCGAAATAGCAGCCTTTGAAATTGTCAATAAAATCAAAACTGGAAACTATTTTCACTGCTATATCAATCCCAATCGAAATGTGCCACATGAGGCATTTTTAGTTCATGGTATATCTAGTGAATTTTTATTAGATAAAGCCAATTTTTCACAAATTGCAGGCGATTTTTTAGATTTCATTAAAAACGATCCTTTAATCATTCATAATGCTGTTTTTGATTTAAAATTTTTAAATTTTGAATTAAATAACATCGGTCTACCTCTACTTACCCAAAACAAAATCATTGATACTCTTACACTAGCTAGACAAAAGTTTCCTAATTCTCCAAACTCTCTTGATGCTTTATGCAAAAGATTTAAAATAGATTTAAGTAAAAGAGAAAAACATAGTGCTTTAATTGATACCGAATTATTATGCTTAATATATCTTGAGCTTACTTGCGGTTCGCAAGGTGGTTTTTCTTTTACGAAAAATAATAATGAAAACAAACAACAGCAAACCGAATTTATTAGGCAAAAATACAATTTGCCAATAAGAAATTTTTCTTTAACTAATCAACAATTAACTTGTCATCAAGAATTTATTTTAACTAATTTTAAAAAAAATTTTTGGTATCCAACTAACTAATATTTTATGAAAAAAATTTTTTTATTTTGTTTGTTTATAATTTTGTTTCAAATAAATTTAGCATTCTCTGCCGATTTATATAAACTAGATCCTAATCATACAAATGTTTTTTGGCAAGCTGATCATTTTGGTTTTTCTAGTCCTTCTGGAAGATTTAACAACATAGAAGGAGAGGTTTTATTTGATGAAAAAAATCCACAAAACAGCTCGGTTAAAATAGTAATAAAAGCACATTCTATAAATACTGGTATAGATAAATTTGATAGTCATCTTAAAACATCAGATTTTTTTAGTGCCGATCAATTTCCTGAAATTATTTTCGAAAGTTCAGTAATCGAAATAAAAGGTAATAATTTTGCAAATATTAGAGGTTTTTTAACTTTGCGAGGCATAAAAAAATCAATAGAATTGCAAGTTAAATTAAATAAAATTGGCTTAAATCCAATTTCTCAGAAAAAAACTTTAGGAATTAGTGCTACAACTAAAATTAAAAGATCTGATTTTGATATGAAATATGGTTTACCAGGTATTGGTGATTTTGTAAAAATAAATATTGAAGCCGAAGCATTTTATGTTAATGAACTCGAAAAAAATAAAAACAATAACAAAAATGAATGGTTAATAGATCAAAAATCAAGTAAATTAGAATTTTCATTATTTCAAGAAAGTTCAGAAATATTGGGTGTTTTTAAAAAATATGATAGTAAAATTATTTTTGATAAAAATGATTTATCTCAAAGTTCTATAGAAATTGAAGTTGATATGAAATCTATAGATATTAGATTAATAGAAGCTTTGGAGGTTGTAAAAAACGATTTATGGTTAGCGGTTGAAAAATTTCCAACTGCAATTTTTAAATCAAATAAAATAATTGCTTCAACTAATAAAGATTCTTATATTGCTACAGGAGATCTTACTATAAAAAATAAAAAATTACCAATTAATTTAAATTTTACTGCTAAATTTGATAACGATAATAAAAAAGCTAAAGTTGTTGGAAGTGCAACTTTACAAAGAAGCTTGTTTAACATTGGCAACAAAGACACAAGAGATAAAAACATATCTAACAATGTGCAGATAAAATTTTCATTTGATGCAAATAAATCATCTTTATAAAAAAATTTAACTCTTTATATTATTTTCACTAATTAAAACCACATTATAACAAAGTATTTTTGGTATAATTTTTAGAGACAATTTTAGAGAAGATTTTCTTTCGATTATTTTTCAACAAAATTTTAGATAAATCTTGTTTTTTCAAATCTCAACTCACTTTCTTGATAAATTTATGGGCAAGATAAATTTATCATCTGTTAATTAGGTTAAATTTTGCCAATCTTTTTTTTAACTTACACCATTTCAACTTTTTAGTTGACCATTTAAATATTTTATGAATAGTTGATTTATTATTAATCAACTATTCATAAATATGGCAACAATTCCAAAGTTAAATAAATCACTTATAAATAAATCTAAACAAAAACCAAAGGAAATACCTTTTAGCAAAACAACAGTAAAACTAAAAGCTATAT